>NZ_JABMCW010000310.1:0-6432 GCF_013179705.1 Pseudomonas sp. CM25
AGCCCGCAGGGATAATGCGCCGAGCGGGCCGCTACAGCCCATGCCGCTTGCGGATCATGGCATAGGCCTGGTGCAACTCGCGGGTGCGCTCGGTAGCTTCACGCACCTGCGCCTCGCTGGCACCACTCCCTGCAAGCTTGTCGGGGTGGTGCCGGCTGACCAGCCGACGATACGCCTGCTTGACCTTGTCGCCGTCGGTGTCTGCCTCGACCGCCAGCAAGCGTAGCGCCGCCGCGTAGGTCATGGCCACGCCTTCTGGCCGGGCGACCTTGCGCGGCTCGTACTCCAGCGACATGGCCTGCACCTGCCGCCGACTCAGGCCCAGTTTCTGCCCCCAGTCCAGCAGCAGCGCACGCTCCTTGTTGCCCATCTTGCCGTCAGCCCAGACCATGCGCCAACAGGCGCGCAGGGTACCTTCCGCCGCATGCGGCTGCTGGCGAATACGCCGCAGGTGCCCGCCCAGCCGGTCCTTGCCCGCCTTACCGCGGTTGAACGCGGCAATCGCCCGCAGCCTGGCCGCCTCGGCCAGGTCCAGGCGCACCATTTCCTGGCGCGCCTGCTGGATATGCTGCTCGGCCACCCGGCCATCGCATTTGGCCAGGCGCCCGAGCATCACGAACAGCAACTCGTCGTCGCGCAGCGCCGAACGCCCGCCCAGGCGTTCGCGCATGTCCTCCCAACCTTGCAAACGCAGCCGGCGGTCCATGGCCTGCCCGAGCAACGCACCCAGCAACGCCCCCGGAATGCTGGCAACGGCAAAGCCGGCGCCCACTCCAATCACCGTGCCTGGCCACCACATGTCAGGCGCGCCCGCCAATCAGTCGCTCGGCCTCGGCCAGGCGCTCGACCGTGCCAACATCCACCCAGTGCCCACGGTAGTGCTCACCTGTGACCTTGCCAGCCGCCATGGCCCGGCGCAGCAGGGGGGCCAGCTTGAAGGCACCCGGCTCGCAGCCTTCGAACAGCGCCGGATGCAGCACCGACAGGCCGCTGAAGGTCAGCGTGCCTGGCGCGTCATCGCCATCGACGACCCGTCCGTGTTCCAGGCGGAAGTCACCGCGGCCGTGATGGCCAGGGTTGTCGACCAGCACCAGGTGCGCCAGGCCTTGCAGCGGGGCGGCGTGCAACTGCGTGAAGTCGTAGTCGGTCCAGACATCACCGTTTACCAGCAGGAACGGCGCGTCTGCGAGCAATGGCAGCGCCTTGAAGATGCCGCCGCCGGTTTCCAGCGGCTCGCCCTCGGGCGAGTAGCGGATGCTCAGGCCGTAACGGCTACCGTCACCCAGGTGGTCTTCGATCTGCTGGCCGAGCCAGGCATGGTTGATCACCACTTCGGTAACGCCTGCTGCCGCCAGGGCCCGGAGGTGGTATTCGATCAGCGGCTGGCCGGCAACCGGCAGCAACGGTTTCGGGGTATGCAGCGTCAGCGGGCGCATGCGCTCGCCTTTGCCCGCTGCCAGGATCATTGCCTTCATGCACGCGCTCCGGCCTGCAACTCGGCAATCAGCTCACCCAGCTCCGCCAATTCGGGCCGACGGCTGATCACTTCATCTATATAGGCGAAGAAGCGCGGTACGTCGCCCAGGTAGCGCGGTTTGCCATCACGATGGCAGATGCGGGCGAAGATACCGATCACTTTCAGGTGCCGCTGTACGCCCATCAGGTCGCTGGCACGCTGGAATGTTTCGAAGTCGGCCTGTACCGGGATGCCCGCTGCCTGTGCTTTTTGCCAGTAGTCCCGCAGCCAGCCTTCGACCCGTGCCTGTGGCCAGCTGAGGAAGGCGTCCTTGAACAGGCAGGTAATGTCGTAGGTGACCGGACCGTACACGGCATCCTGGAAATCCAGCACGCCAGGGTTGGGCGTGCTCTGCATCAGGTTACGCGGCATGTAGTCGCGGTGCACCAGCACCTTGGGCTGGGCCAGGGCGCTGTCGATCAACAGTTGGCTGACGCGCTGCCAGGTGGCCATTTGCGCATCGTTCAAGACCAGGCCAAGTTCACGCCCTACGTACCACTCGGGGAACAGCTCGACTTCACGGCGCAGCAAGGCGTCGTCGTAGCTGGGCAGAGGTGCATCCATCGGCAGGCGCTGCAATGCCAGCAGCGCATCGATGGCATCGGCGAACAGGCGGTCGGCGCTGTCAGAGTCAATGATATCAAGGTATGTCTGGTGGCCCAGATCCCCCAGCAGCAGGAAGCCACGCTCCAGGTCCTCGGCGTGAATCACCGGCACATGCACGCCGGCGCTGGCCAGCAGATGGTCGATGGCGACGAACGGTCGGCAGTTTTCCTGGGGCGGTGGCGCGTCCATGATCACGAAACTGTGCCCGGCGCCCTGCCAGCGGAAGTAACGGCGGAAGCTGGCATCGCTGCTGGCCGCGGTAAGGCTGCCTGCCGGCACGTCGCCCCAGGCGTTGTTCAGGAAAAGATCTTTGAGCTGCTCATCGAGCCAGACCGTCAGTTGTTGCAGGCGTACATCGTGTTCAGGCATTACAAGGGTCTCCGACGGCCCTAGCCGTCAAGCGGGTCATGCTTTATTATCCAGCATCTTTTTCAGACCATCGAGAGGCGTGCGGCCCCACACGCGGGCAGATGGCACGCAGGAAGCCCGGACTAATAAGATGGCATTGAAATCCCCCGCGTTTCGTAGAAAGTTTCCGTTGCTGGTAACCGGCGGTCTGCTGGCCCTGCAACCTCTGGCCACGTCTTACGTCGTGGCAGCCGAACAGTTCGACTGCCAAGTGTCCGCCGCCGGTGGTTGGGACTGCAAGCCCAAGGCCCCAGTCAACAACCTGCCGCCGCGCCCGGTGCACGAGGGTGCAGCCGTCAGTGCCGGCAGCGAAGCCGCGAGCGAAGCCGAAACCGCGGACCAGCCGATGTTGGTCACCGAGGCCAAAGGCCGTGGCCTGAAATCGCGCAGCGAAGATTACAGCCACCTGGACTGGGTCCCGCGTGACAAGCTTACCGCTGCCCAGCTGGCCGAAACCGGTCCCTACTGCGGTGGTGCGTACGTCGAGCCGCCCCGCCCGGGCATGGCCGACACCACGCCAAAGGACGAGTCGCCGACCTACATCAACGCCAAGGTTTCCAAATACCAGCAGGAGCAGCAGATCGCTACCCTGGCGGGTAACGTGGTCATGCGCCAGGGCAGCATGCAGGCCGAGGCCGACGAGGCCAACCTGTACCAGACCGAAAACCGCGGCGAGCTCAAGGGCAACGTCAAGATCCGTGACAACGGCTCGCTGGTGGTAGGTGACCAGGCGCAGATCCAGCTCGACACCGGCGAAGCCCAGGTCGACAACGCCGAATACGTGATGCACAAGTCGCACATCCGCGGCAACGCCCTGTACGCCAAGCGTGGCGAAAACGCCATTATCCGTCTCAAGGACGGTACGTACACCACCTGCGAACCGGGCAGCAACGCCTGGCAGCTGAAGGGCAACAACATCACCCTGAACCCGGCTACCGGCTTCGGTACCGCGACCAACGTCACCCTGCGGGTCAAGGATTTCCCGGTGTTCTACACACCGTACATCTACTTCCCGATCGACGACCGTCGCCAGTCCGGCTTCCTGCCGCCATCGTTCAGCACCAGCAGCGACACCGGCTTCATGCTGGTCACGCCGTACTACTTCAACCTGGCGCCGAACTACGACGCCACGCTGTACCCGCGCTACATGACCAAGCGCGGCCTGTTGATGGAAGGCGAATTCCGCTACCTGACACCTTCGAGCGAAGGCCAGTTCGGTGGCGCCTACCTGAACGACAAGAACGACGACCGCAAAGACCAGACGGACTACAAAGAACAGCGCTGGATGGTCAACTGGCAGCACAAAGGTGGCCTGGACGAGCGCCTGATGACCGAGGTGGATTACACCGACATCAGCGACCCGTTCTACTTCCAGGACCTGGAGTCCGACCAGATCGGTGTCGAAAGCCGCGACATCCTGAATCAGCAAGGCGCCCTGACCTACCGTGGCGACAGCTATACCGCGCGGCTGAACGTGCATGCGCACGAAATGGCCACCATCTCGCAGATCACGCCGTATGACAGCCTGCCGCAGGTTACTTTCAACGGTACGCTGCCGTTCCAGCCTGGCGGTTTGAACTTCGGTTACGAAACTGAAGCCGTGCGCTTTGATCGCGACCTGAAAGACGACTTCGTTTTCGACAAAGATGGCAACCCGGACGCAAGCGCAGGATTCCCCGGACGGCGCCTCGACGAGAACATTTTCGGTGTAGCCCGCGCCAACGGCACCCGTCTGAACGTCGCCCCTTCCATCAGCCTGCCAATGCAAGCCAGCTACGGCTTCGTCACGCCGAAGCTGAAGTACATGTACACCCACTACGATCTTGACCTGGACAGCGAAGGCAAGGCTGACGTGGCGGGCTCCAATGCCGAGACCCTGGACCTGTTCGGCGATTTCAAGAGCAACCAGAACCGCGACGTCCCGATTTTCAGCGTTGACAGTGGCCTGTATTTCGATCGCAACACGTCGATGTTCGGCACCAACTACCGCCAAACCCTCGAACCGCGCCTGTTCTACCTCTACGTCCCTTACAAGGACCAGATGGACATCCCGCTGTTCGACACCGGCGAAACCCTGTTCAGCTACGATTCGCTGTTCCGCGACAACCGCTTCAGCGGTACCGACCGTATCGGCGACGAGAACAAGCTGTCGCTGGGCGTAACCAGCCGCTGGATCGAAGATAACGGTTTCGAGCGCCAGAACTTCAGCATCGGCCAGGCCTACTACTTCAAGGATCGCAAGGTCCAGTTGCCGGGCATCGACTACCGCACCCGCAAGGATTCGCAGTCCGATGTGTCGCCGTACGCGCTGGTGTACAACTACTACTTCAACCGCGACTGGCGCTTCAATTCGGACTTCAACTGGGACCCGGACAGCCGCAGCACCCGTTCGGGCAGCGCGATGTTCCATTACCAGCCTGAAGACAATCCGAACAAGATCGTCAACCTCGGCTATCGCTACCGTAACGACACCATCGCCTACGACTCGACCACGGGTACCTGGAAAGTGGGCGGCGGTGACTATGGCACCCCGGGTGATCCGAACTACATCAAGGATTACTACAAGATCCAGCAGCATGACTTCTCGGTTATCTGGCCGATCGTGCCGCAGTGGAGCGTCATCGCGCGCTGGCAGCATGACTACAACCGCAACCGCACCCTGGAAGCCATGGGCGGCTTCGAATATGACAACTGCTGCTGGAAGCTGCGTCTGGTCAACCGCTACTGGATCGACTACGACGATTTCAGCCAGGCCCTTCCACAGAACGAAAAAGGCGACCATGGTGTCTTCCTGCAGATCGTGCTGAAAGGCCTCGGTGGTGTAGTGGGCAACAAGGTCGAATCTTTCCTCGACCAAGGCATTCAAGGTTACCGTACACGTGAAGACCAAGCTTATTGATCGTCTGCGCCCAGTGTTGCTGGGCGCCGCTTTGCTGAGTGGCGCGGTGCATGCCGCGGTACAACCTCTTGATCGCGTGGCGGCCATCGTCGACAACGACGTGGTCATGCAAAGCCAGCTGGACCAGCGTGTCCGCGAGGTGCAGCAAACCATCGCCAAGCGCGGCGGCGGCGTGCCGCCGACCAGCGCTCTGGAACAGCAGGTGCTGGAACGCCTGATCGTCGAAAACCTGCAGCTGCAGATCGGCGAACGCTCCGGCATCCGCATCACCGACGAGGAACTGAACCAGGCCATCGGCACCATTGCCCAGCGCAATGGCATGTCGCTGGAGCAGTTCCGCGCCGCCCTGGCCCACGACGGCCTGTCGTTCGATGACGCCCGCGAGCAGGTCAAGCGCGAGATGATCATCAGCCGCGTGCGCCAGCGCCGGGTGGCCGAGCGTATCCAGGTGTCGGAGCAGGAAGTGAAGAACTTCCTCAATTCGGACATGGGCAAGATGCAGATGTCGGAAGAGTACCGCCTGGCCAACATCCTGATCCCGACCCCGGAAGCCGCCAACTCGGAAGCCATCCAGGCCGCCGCGCGCCAGGTCGGCGACGTGTACCAGCAGCTCAAGCAAGGCGCGGACTTCGGCCAACTGGCCATTGCCCGCTCCGCCAGCGAAAACGCCCTGGAAGGCGGCGAGATGGGCTGGCGTAAAGCCGCCCAGCTGCCACCCGACTTCGCCAAGATGCTCAGCAGCATGCCGGTTGGCGAGATCACCCAGCCCATCCGCATCCCCAACGGCTTCATCATCCTCAAGCTCGAGGAGAAGCGTGGCGGCAGCGAGAACGTGCTGCGTGACGAAGTGCACGTGCGCCATATCCTGATCAAGCCAAGCGAAGTGCGCAGCGATGCAGCCACCGAACAGCTGGCCGAGAAGCTCTACGAGCGGATCAACAACGGTGAAGACTTCGCCACCCTGGCCAAGAGTTTCTCGGAAGACCCGGGCTCGGCGCTTAAC
>NZ_JABMCW010000311.1:0-6404 GCF_013179705.1 Pseudomonas sp. CM25
GCGCCGAAACCCCAAGGTGATATTGCCCTTGTTCCAGAACACCTTCACTGGCGGGCCGTCGTCCCCGCGCACGTGCATCTGGGCGATGACCACCTTCTGCGCTGCATTGACCTTGGTCAGCGTCATGGTCTGGCGATTCCAGTGGTCGCGGGCGCTGGACAGTGTCCAGCCTTGCGTTTCCGTCCACTCGCAGCGAGTCCTGTGCGTGCTTTTGCTGGAAGCGCCTTTGGTGGGGGCAGAGAACTGGATCGAGCCATCGCCGAGCACCTTGACGATGCCAGGAAACCGCACGACCGCTTCGGCACCGTTGAGCTCGAGGGCTACAGGGTTGGTTGCGGATACGGCCACCGGGGTGGCGATGGTGAGTTTGCTGATGTCTACGGTCATGGGAGCTCCTTGCGAAATACGGAGGATGGACGACGAAATGTGCGAGCGGCCACGGACGGGCTGCGTTAGAAAAGTTAGCCGTACGCTAAATAATCGTCAATAGCCCGTAGCTAAAATAATTTCGCGTGGCGATAAATTGCCCGCTGGCAAATTTTCTGTTGATAGGGGCTTTACGCTGGTTTCGGCGGTGAGATAAGCTTTCCCTGGCTACTGTACAAATATACAGATATCAGGATGAGGCTATGTCATATCACATGAAGTCGGCGCCCGAGCTACGCCAGGAAATGACCGGAATAGAGCGGCTGAGTCTGCGGGTGTCGTCGATGATCAACCATCCGCTCGCACAGACACAGCGTTGGGTGCTGGTCCATCGCCTGGATACCGACGGTGATGCGGAGTGGGACGAGGTGATGGGCCTGCTGTCGGAAACGCCCGAACTGGACCTTACCTTCAACGACGATGACAGCGTCACGGTGCGCTGGCAGCGCAGCAGCGTAGAAGCGCGCGACGACGTTATCGTCGAGCAGGGCAGCGACCAAGGGGCGCCTTTCTGATCATCAGCAAAAGCCCGTCGGGTTGGCGGGCTTCGTACTAGACCAGGTGTGCATTCCACACCAGCAGCACCCTGGCCTGGATATACGTCTCTTCACGGCGAATCATGCGGTCCTTGTGGCGGGTATTATCGGAAATCATCTCGAAGTGATCCTCGTCCGCAATCTGCAGCCGCTTGATGTAGATATGGTCACCCCAGGAGAAGAAGTAGATCCCGTCACCCACGAACTCGCGGATACTCACGTCGACGATCAGCGGGTCGCGGTGCTTGATGGTCGGCTCCATCGACTGGCCCCAGCCGGTGACCATCTTCAGGTGATGGTGCTCGCTGAACGCCACGCCCAGTTCGCGCAGATGGCTTGGGCTGACCCGTACATCGGTGAACATCTCGGGGTAGTCGTGGGGGATCTGGCCGCCGCCCATGGCCGCCCTTACGTCGTAGTGCGCGATCCACACTTCGTCACCAACCAGACCGGGCCGAGCCCGCTCAGCCTTCACCAGGGCAGCGTCGCCCGGTTCCTCTGCGGCGGCCAGCAGCCTTTGTCGGGTTACCTCGGAAATGCCTTTGCCGCTTCTGGCCAGCATCTGTTTGACCAAGTCGGCGGCAGACAACTTGCTGTCGACCTCGATCACTGGCTGTGCCTGGCCGGCGGGCGTCATCGCGTCGAACCAGCCCCGCGGCAAGCCTTCGATGCCCTCGATGCGCCGCGCCACGTCATCGCCCAGGTTCTTGGCGGTCTTGTCCGAGAGGATCTGGCTGAGGTGCGCAGGCGCCATTCCCCAGCGCTCTGCGCAGAGTCCCTTGCGCTGGCTGCCGATCAGCTTCACCAGGTTGTGCTTGCGAATTTCGTAGATATCCATAGGTGGAAGCATGCCAGTGTTTAGCTCGTTGCTAAATGGGCGCAAAGCTAAAATGATGGTTGTGGTGAAATTAGCTGTAGGCTAAATTAAACCTGCAAACAAGGAAAGCCATCGAGACATTTTTCTCCAGGGCTGCTGACATCATCATGCGCAAAGAGGTTTACATGGACCCGACTGACCTCGGCCCGGGCACGGTTACTTGGCTGGGCGGTACAGGCACTGTGTTGCTGGGGGCATTTTTGTGGCTGCGCAAGTGGCTGTCGAGGGATGCCGCCGAGCGCGCGATGGACGCTGCGGATATCGCCGTGGTGCGCCGCCTCACTGAACTGCTCGATATCGAGCGCGACGCGCGTCGGGAGGCGCAAGCCAGGGCTGACCAGTTGGCCAGGGAGCGTAACGAGCTGGTGCTGACGGTGGGGCGGTTGCAGGGCAAGGTCGTGGCCTTGACCGGCCAGGTGAGCCGCAGTTCCCAGCCCTGAAGCCACGCCACAGGCTACCGGCAAGCAGCAAAAAAAAAGCCCGCCAGAGGGCGGGCCGGAAGGGCTTGGGGAGCAACACACAACAAATTCGGGTCAGGCAACCATAGTGCCTGGCTGCAACTGTTCAACCAATGCCTGGGCCGAGGCCAGGGTTGGCATCGGGCCGCTCACGGCTTCGCCGTTGCGCATCAGGTACCAGCACGCCAGCAGGCCCTGCTCACGCAATGAAACGGGGACAGCGCTGCCGACAACGGACATGATATGGATAGTGGCCATGGGGACCTCCTGTAGAACATGGCCCTACCATACGCAGCAGCCGGACGGGTTTGAAATCAACGCTGTCGATAGTGGTCATTAGTTCTATCAACCGTTACCAGCGCGGTGGGCCGTAGTACACCGGCGGCGGGCCATAGTAAGGGCGGTAGCCGGGCGGCGGTGGCGCCGGCGCGTAGTACGGCTGGTAATACACCGGCTGGGGTGGCGGCTGCACGTACACGGGTGGCGGCGCGTAATAAACGGGCTGGCGCTCGACGTAGACGGTGCGGTCATGCCCACCATGAACCGTCGCCCCGACCACCGCGCCAACCACCGCCGCGCCCAGCAGAGGGCCCGGCCCATACCAACCACCACCACCATGGCCGCCGCCGTGGGCGGCAGCAGGCCCGCTGATGGCCAGGGCACCGGCCAGCAGCACGATTCCGGGAATGTAACGGTTCATGGAACAACCTCGCAGTAAACCCCACTCTCGGGGCCTCATTACTATGACTCCGGTCTCTGTAAGCTGAGCACAGGGGAACGGTAAAGGTTGTGTAAGGGACGACCAGCGGTTAGCTCTGTTAGGGTGAACAAACGATTCAGTCATGACAAAGGAGCAGGTTATGTCGACAACTCCCAGCAGGGACACGGTGCTGTGCATTTCCCTGGCGGGGCGCCCTGGCACTTTCGGTGTGCGCTTTCACAATCACCTGTACCAGCAGTTGGGCCTGGATTTCTACTACAAGGCCATGCGCACCGATGACCTGCCGGCGGCGATAGGGGGCATCCGCGCGCTGGGTATCCGCGGCTGTGGAGTCTCGATGCCTTACAAAGAAGCCTGCATGGCCCTGGTCGATGAAATCGACCCGTCTGCGGCGGCCATCGAGTCGGTCAATACCCTGGTCAACACCGATGGTCACCTGAAAGCCTACAACACTGATTACCTGGCAGTGCGCCAATTGCTGGCGCAACACCAGGTGGACCCCGGCACCGCTTTTGCCTTGCGCGGTAGTGGCGGTATGGCCAAGGCGGTGGCCAGCGCCTTGCGCGATGCGGGCTTCACCGAGGGCATCATTGTCGCGCGCAACGAACAGGCCGGGCGGCAGCTGGCGGATGTCTGCGGTTACCGTTGGGTGGCGGAGCTGGGTGACCGCTGCCCGCCAATGCTGATAAATGTGACACCGGTGGGAATGGCAGGCGGGCCGGAGGCTGACCAGCTGGCGTTTTGCGAAAACGCCATTGCCGCGGCGGAGCGGGTGTTCGAGGTGGTGGCCATGCCGGCGCAGACACCGTTGATCCGCCGCGCGCAGGCGTTGCGCAAGCCGGTTATCACCGGGCTCGAGGTGATCGCGCTGCAGGCGCTGGAGCAGTTCGTGCTGTATACCGGGGTGCGGCCGACATCAGCGCAGGTAGATGCGGCGGTGGCCTACGCCCGGGATATCTGACTTACCCGAGCTGGCCCTGTCGCGGGCAAGCCTGAATGCCAGTCAGTTAAGGCTTGCCCGCGAAGTAGCCAGCGCTGGCAAAAACAGCCTCAGAATACCTTCTGCCCGTCATCCAGCTGCTGGTCGACCAACGCCCGGCCATGGGCCAGCGACACATGCTGGGCATTCTCAAGGTCGGAGAAGAACTTCATCGGCATCGACATGCGCTTGCTGGTGTGCCCGTCCGGCGCGGTGATAAGACAGCCCGCGGCATAGGGCAGGGGGGAGTCGGGATGGGGCATCACGCTGGCGGTGATGGTGTGCTTGCGGTATTCACAGTGAAGAGATTGCATCGTCCTTACCTCGCTGTGGCATGTGAAGCAGTTACCTTCATATACCACAGCAAGCGGCCGGGAGTTCCCGGGCCGACGAGCGAGCCGCGCTGACGCTTAGCCTTTGAGCTCGGTCGGCTGGATCACTTCGACCCAGTAACCATCCGGGTCCTTGACGAACGCCAGGTGGTTCATGCGCCCGTCCTGCAGGCGTTTCTGGAACGGCACGCCCAGTGCCTCGAAGCGTGCGCAGGCTTCGCGCACGTCAGGTACCGAAATGCAGATGTGGCCGAAACCGCGAGGGTCGGTGTTGCCGTTGTGATAGGCAAACTCGGCATCATTTTCGGTGCCGTGGTTGTGGGTCAGTTCCAGCACGCCGGGGATCGATTTCATCCACTGGTGGCGTGCGGCGTCATCGGCGGGGATCTGCGCCGGGTCGACCAGGGCCAGGAAGTACAGGCTGAAGGCGGCTTCGGCGAAGTCGCGTTTGTCCACCAGGCGGAAGCCCAGCACGCGGGTGTAGAAGTCCAGGGACTTCTCGATGTCCTTGACCCGCAGCATGGTGTGGTTGAAGACGAACTGGGCGGTGGCGGTATCCGGTTGTGCGGTGACACCCGGCAGGGTTTGCAGATCGTGCAGGCTCATGGGAACTCCTGAGGCAGGGCCGGGCGCAGGGCACCGGCAAAACAGACAGGCTGGCCATGATACGGCAGTGCGCCGATTGCGCAAACGAAAGCGCCCTGCACAAGGCAGGGCGCTGGAATTAGAGGCCCGCATGTGCGGGCGCGTGGGGTCGCTAGTCCTTTAGCTGTCTCGATACTGAGCCAGCCGTTGTGAAAAAAGTGTGAAGCCCATGTGCACGTTTCATCAGCGTACCCAGCTTTCTACGGTGGCGCCCCCGTACTCTTCCTTCCAGGCCTTGAGCCCGCGGTGGTTGCCACCCTTGGTCTCGATCCGCTCGCCGGTATGCGGGTTCTGGTAAACCTTCACCACGCGCGGGCGGCGCTGTTGCTTGGGCGCTGCGCTGGGGGCCCGGCTGACCGCCTTCGGGTCGAGGATGGCGATGATATCGCGCAGGCTCTTGTCATAGCTTTTCATCAGGCCGACTAGTTTCTGCTCGAATTCGATTTCGCGTTTGAGGCCGGCATCCTTTTTAAGCGTTTCCAGTTGCGCCATCTGTTCCTGGAGCGCTTTTTCGGCAGCACGAAACTCTGCAAGTCTGGACACTGTATTCACTCCTGTACGTCAGTCGTGGCAGGGCGTGACGAACATTGAAGAAGCATAAAAAAACGCCGGCCACGCGGGTGGGTTACGCTGTTCGCTGATACCGAGTGTAGTCATTCATCGGTACTGGGTAAACTGCTAACTTTTTGCAAGTAGGGTGGGAACTTTCCTAGTTTTGCGGGCGGTAACTTTCGGAATTTCGCGGCATCACCCACGGGCGGATCTAGACCATGGTCCAATTGCCCGTGGCAGACGCCTTGCGCGACAATTTCAGATAATGGCCGGCGAATGTTCGGCCCTGTCGCAGTACCGTGGCCAGCGTGTGCCACAGGTTGTTAACTCGCCCTTGATTCTGGATGTTTCCTCGCATGTTTGCCCCTTTTCCTCTCGCCCCCGGGCGTCGTGTTGCCGGCCTGTTCCTGTTGTGTGCCGGCATCAATGCCCAGGCTGCCGGTTTTCTTCAAGACAGCACTGCCAAGGTCGAAGCACGCAATGTCTATTTCAACCGGGATTTCCGAGACGGCCATAGCAGTTCCAGCCAAGGCGCTTCCAAGCGCGAAGAATGGGCGCAAGGCTTCATCCTCAATGTGCAGTCTGGTTTTACCCAGGGGCCGATAGGTTTTGGCGTGGATGCGCTGGGCATGTTTGGCTTCAAACTCGACTCCAGCCCCGGCGACAGTAACAGCGGCCTGTTGCCGTCCTCCGGACACGACCCACGCCACTCCGCCGACCAGTACGCAAAGATGGGCCTTGCCGCCAAGGTCAAGGTTTCCAGCACCGTGCTCAAGTACGGCGCAATGATGCCGGATATGCCGCTGGTCAAGTATAACGACGGTCGTCTGCTGCCGACCATGTTCCACGGCGCCATGCTGACCTCCGAAGAACTGCAT
>NZ_JABMCW010000312.1:0-6357 GCF_013179705.1 Pseudomonas sp. CM25
ACGCTTCATCGACGAACACATGCGCCGCGTAGTCGAGCGATTCCCGACGCTGAAAGTGGTATTCGAGCACATCACCACCAGCGATGCCGCGCAGTTCGTCACCGAGGCCCCGGCCAACGTTGGCGCGACCATCACCGCGCAGCACCTGTTGTACAACCGCAACCACATGCTGGTTGGCGGCATTCGCCCGCACTTCTACTGCCTGCCGATCCTCAAGCGCAACACCCACCAGGTGGCGCTGCTGGACGCGGCCACCAGCGGCAACCCGAAGTTCTTCCTCGGCACCGACTCGGCACCCCATGCCCGTCACGCCAAGGAAGCCGCCTGCGGTTGCGCCGGTTGCTACACCGCCTATGCGGCCATCGAGATGTACGCCGAAGCATTCGAACAGCGTAACGCTCTGGACAAGCTGGAAGGCTTTGCCAGCCTGCACGGCCCGGCCTTCTATGGCCTGCCGGCGAACACCGACAGCATCACGCTGGTTCGTGAAGAATGGACCGCGCCGGACAGCCTGCCGTTTGGCGAGCAGACGGTGATCCCGTTGCGCGCTGGCGAAAAGCTGCGCTGGCGCCTGCTGGAGGAAAACGCGTGAGCGAAGACCTCTACGAAGACGACCAGGACACCCAGGGCAACAGCGGTTCGCGTCACCCGATGGCCGAGCGCTTCCGCGGCTACCTGCCGGTTGTGGTGGATGTGGAAACCGGCGGCTTCAACAGCGCCACCGATGCCCTGCTGGAGATTGCCGCAGTCACCATCGGCATGGACGACAAGGGTTTCCTGTTCCCCGAGCACACCTACTTCCACCGGGTTGAACCGTTCGAAGGGGCCAACATCGAACAGGCCGCACTGGAATTCACCGGGATCAAGCTGGACCACCCGCTGCGCATGGCCGTCAGCGAGGAAACCGCGTTGACCGACATCTTCCGCGGCATACGCAAGGCACTCAAGGCCAATGGCTGCAAGCGGGCGATCCTGGTCGGCCACAACAGCAGCTTCGACCTGGGCTTCCTCAATGCAGCAGTGGCGCGCCTTGACCTGAAGCGCAACCCGTTCCACCCGTTCTCCAGCTTCGACACCGCCACCCTGGCGGGTCTGGCCTACGGCCAGACCGTGCTGGCACGGGCCTGCCAGAGCGCCGACATCGACTTCGACGGGCGTGAAGCGCACTCGGCGCGGTACGACACCGAGAAGACGGCCGAGTTGTTCTGCGGCATCGTCAACCGCTGGAAAGAAATGGGCGGCTGGCGCGACTTCAACGACTGAGTTGCCAAACCATTCGCGGGCATGCCCGCGAAGAGGCCGGCACAGAAAGGCACAAAAAAACCGGCCACATGGGCCGGTTTTTTCATGCACGCAGCAATTACAGCTTGCCGGCGTTCTCGCTCAGGTAGGCAGCAACGCCTTCTGGCGAAGCGTTCATGCCTTTGTCGCCTTTTTTCCAGTTGGCAGGGCAGACTTCGCCGTGCTCTTCGTGGAATTGCAGGGCGTCGACCAGGCGCAGCAGTTCGTCCATGTTACGGCCCAGTGGCAGGTCGTTGATGATCTGCGAGCGGACAACACCGTTGGTGTCGATCAGGAACGCGCCACGGAAGGCAACGCCGCCTTCGGACTCGACGTCGTAGGCTTTGCAGATCTCGTGGGTCATGTCGGCAGCCAGGGTGTACTTCACCTGGCCGATGCCGCCGTTGTTGACCGGGGTGTTACGCCAGGCGTTGTGGGTGAAGTGCGAGTCGATCGACACGCCGATCACTTCCACGTTGCGGGCCTGGAAGTCAGGGATGCGGTTGTCCAGGGCGATCAGCTCGGACGGGCAGACGAAGGTGAAGTCCAGCGGGTAGAAGAACACCAGGCCGTACTTGCCCTTGATGGCCGAAGCCAGGTTGAAGCTGTCGACGATCTCGCCATTGCCCAGCACGGCTGGCACGGTGAAATCGGGGGCTTTCTTACCAACGAGTACGCTCATTGTAATCTCCTGATGAGGGTGAAAAACCGTTTGCCGGGCCAGACGGGCTTGCCCGACATCCAACAAAGGCCGACCATCATACACGGCTTCTGATGACAGGCCGAATCCATCAGGCAGTCAACCATCGGTCGCTCAAGCACGGCCCTTTCAGAAAGTCCTTTGACAAGCATTCTCATTAACATTAAGCTCCACCCCATCGACTCAACCAGCGATGGTCAGCCCTTATGTATGTGTGTCTTTGTGTCGGCGTTACCGACGGACAGATCCGCGATGCGATCTATGAAGGATGCTGCAGTTACAAGGAAGTGCGAGCCGCGACCAACGTCGCCAGCCAGTGTGGCAAATGCGCCTGCGTGGCCAAGCAAGTGGTCCGCGAGACCCTGACCGAGCTCCAGGTCAGCCAGGCAGCCCTGCCCTACCCGGTGGAATTCACTGCGGCCTGATTACCCCGAATTTGAAGAACCGGACCTCGTGTCCGGTTTTTTTATGCCTGTAATTCAATAAGTTAGCGTCCCAACGCGGTTCACAAACATTCTTATTCCTATTAATTTTCATTTATTATTCAACAACTTAGGTTTGACACTACTAACTATCGGGCTCAAACTTCCCTGTATTGGCACACTTCTACAGGGCAGGAACCCGTAATGAAAGGCGACGTAAGCGTCATCCAGCATCTCAACAAGATCCTCGGAAACGAGCTGGTCGCGATCAACCAGTACTTCCTGCACGCTCGCATGTACGAAGATTGGGGCCTGAACAAACTCGGCAAGCACGAGTACAAGGAATCCATCGACGAGATGAAGCACGCTGACAAACTGATCAAGCGTATTCTTTTCCTCGAAGGCATCCCCAACGTTCAGGACCTGGGCAAGCTGCTGATCGGCGAGCACACCAAGGAAATGCTCGAGTGCGACCTTAAACTCGAAAAGAAAGGCCTGGCCGACCTCAAGGCAGCCATCGCCCATTGCGAAACGGCTGGCGACTTCGGTTCGCGTGACATGCTCGAAGACATCCTCGAGTCCGAGGAAGAACACATCGACTGGCTGGAGACCCAGCTGGGTCTGATCGACAAGATCAGCATCGAGAACTACCTGCAATCGCAGATGGGCGAAGAGTAAAAGCTTCCCGCATAAAAAAACCCGCCAAGTGCGGGTTTTTTCATGTCTGCAGGCAGATCAGGCTTCGGAGGCCTTCGCCTTCGCAGCGGCGTCCTTGATCAGGGTCTGCAGCTCGCCGTTCTCGAACATCTCCAGCATGATGTCGCTGCCGCCAACCAGCTCACCGGCTACCCACAGCTGCGGGAAGGTCGGCCAGTTGGCATATTTTGGCAGGTTTGCGCGGATTTCCGGGTTCTGCAGGATGTCGACGTAGGCGAACTTTTCGCCACAACCCATCACAGCTTGCGATGCCTTTGCCGAGAACCCGCACTGCGGGGCATTCGGCGAGCCTTTCATGTAGAGCAGAATGGTGTTGTTGGCAATCTGCTCTTTGATCGTTTCGATGATATCCATGTAGCACCTCGGCTGAACTTTCCGACGTCGTCGTCGGCACGGTGACGCATTGTATCGGAAAGCCAGGCAGCATGCTCGGCCTTACCGTTCCTCACGCGGCCTCCACCTGCACGGGCACGCCATTGAGTGCAGCATTGCCGGAAACCTGATCGCGCAGGCGCTCATCGGTGAGGTCGTTGGCACTCACCCCCGGCTGGGCCCGGGCTACCTGCAACTGCACGCCCTTGCGTGCATGGCCGAAGCCATGGGGCAGGCTGACCACGCCGGGCATGATATCCGCGCAGGCCTGCACCTCCACTTCAAGGGTGCCGGTGCGCGAGCGGATGCGTACCCGCTGGCCATCCTGCAACTGGCGCTGCTGCAAGTCTTGCGGGTGCATCAACAACTGATGGCGTGGCTTGCCTTTGACCAGGCGCTGGAAATTGTGCATCCACGAGTTGTTGCTGCGCACGTGGCGACGTCCGATGAGCAGCAATTCGCCCGGTACCGGGGGCGGCTGTTGCGCCAGCCGCTGCAGGTCGTCCAGCAGTACCTGCGGCGCCGCTTCGACAGCCTTGCCGACCGTCGCCAGGCGCGCCGCGAGGTTGGCACGCAACGGTCCAAGGTCGAGGCCATGCGGGTGATTGTCCAGTGTCATGAGCGAAAGCTGCCATGGCGTGGCCTCGCCATAACGCCCCTTGCGCAGGGCCACGTCGATCATCTGTGCTGGCGCCAAGGTCGGTTTCAACTCCCGCTCGGCACGCTTGGCGAATGCCTGTGCAAGACCGACAAATATCTCCCAGTCGTGCAGCGCGCCTTGCGGCCTGGGCAGGATTGCCCGGTTGAAACGCGTCACGTTGCGCACGGCCAGCAGGTTGAAGGTAGTGTCGTAGTGGTCGTTCTCCAGTGCCGAAGTGGACGGCAGTATCAGGTCGGCGTGACGCGTGGTCTCGTTGATGTACAGATCGATGCTCAGCATGAAGTCGAGGCCTTCGAGCGCGGCATCCAGCTGGCGACCGTTGGGCGTGGACAGCACAGGGTTGCCGGCCACCGTTACCAAGGCACGCACCTGCCCGTCGCCGGGGGTCAGCATTTCCTCGGCCAAGGCCGCCACGGGCAGTTCGCCGGCATACTCCGGCAAGCACGAAACCCGGCTCTGCCAAGCGTTGAAGTGGCCACCGGAAGTGCTCGCCACCAGGTCGACGGCAGGCTCCGTGCACAACGCACCGCCTTCGCGGTCGAGGTTGCCGGTCACCAGGTTGATCAGTTGCACCAGCCAGTGGCAGAGGGTACCGAAGGCCTGGGTGGAGACACCCATGCGGCCGTAGCACACCGCCCGCTCAGCAGCGGCGAAGTCGCGTGCCAGTTGCCGAATCTGCGCTGGCGCGATGCCACAATGCGCGCTCATGGCCTCTGCAGTGAACGGCGCAAGCGCTTCGCGCACCTGCTGCAGCCCGTTGATGGGCAAATGCGAGCCCCGCGTCAGGCCTTCGGCAAAGAGGGTGTTGAGCACGCCGCCGAGCAGGGCAGCATCCCCGCCTGGGCGCATGAACAGGTGAGTGTCCGCCATCGCAGCCGTTTCGCTACGCCGCGGGTCGATCACCACCAGGCGCCCGCCACGTGCCCGCAGGGCCTTCAGGCGCTTTTCCACGTCTGGCACGGTCATGATGCTGCCATTGGAAGCCAGTGGGTTGGCGCCGAGGATCAGCATGAAGTCGGTGTGGTCGATATCGGGGACCGGCAGCAGCAGGCCATGGCCGTACATCAGGTGGCTGACGAGGTGCTGCGGTAACTGGTCCACCGAAGTGGCAGAGAAACGGTTGCGGGTTTTCAGCAGGCCGAGGAAATAGTTGCTGTGCGTCATCAAGCCGTAGTTGTGCACGCTCGGATTGCCCTGATAGACCGCCACGGCATTGCGCCCGTGGGCTTGCTGGACTGCCCACAGTCTGTCGGCCGCCAGGGTAAAGGCTTCATCCCAGCCAATGGCTTGCCAGCCCTTGCCCACGCGTTTGTGCGGCTGGCGCAGGCGGTCGGGGTCGTTCTGGATATCCTGCAGGGCCACGGCCTTGGGGCAGACATGGCCACGGCTGAACGGATCCAGGGGATCGCCCTTGATCGAGGTAATCAGCGCCCGCCCGTCGTCCTCGTGGCTGACTTCTATGTTTAACCCGCAAATCGCTTCGCACAGGTGACAGGCACGGTGATGCAGGGTCTTGGTCATGGCCGTCTCTGCCTTGTTGGTGTCGAGCAATGACTATGCGCCCGGCCCCTCCCCCCCGCCAGCGCGCTTCGCCGCGTGAATCCAGCGTCATCAGGCGCACGATTCGCGACAGCCATTTGCCAAATTGCCAGCAAGCCGTGTACAACCGTCTGTAGCAAATAAAAAACAGCACCGCCCTGCGGGTCGAGACACCCTTTGCAACATCCTTAGCGATCGGCAGCTGTTTCCCCTCTTGGTTTCAGGCGACATTTAATTATAGTATTGCGCCTTTCCCTATTTCGTCCGCCCCGTGCGGCTTACGCCGCAGGTCACTCCCGTTGTCAAAAAAAACCATACGGTCGACCTGCATACCGTTGCAGATAAGGTAGTCAATCATGAGCGCTAGGCACTTTCTCTCCCTGCTGGACTTCACCACCGACGAATTGCTCGGGGTGATCCGCCGCGGCATCGAGCTGAAGGACCTGCGCAAACGAGGCGTGCTGTTCGAGCCGCTGAAAAGCCGCGTGCTGGGCATGATCTTCGAGAAATCCTCGACCCGTACCCGGGTGTCGTTCGAAGCCGGCATGATCCAGCTCGGCGGCCAGGCGATTTTCCTGTCCCCGCGCGACACCCAGCTGGGCCGGGGCGAGCCGATCAGCGACAGCGCCATCGTGCTGTCGAGCATGCTTGACGTGGTAATGATC
>NZ_JABMCW010000313.1:0-6355 GCF_013179705.1 Pseudomonas sp. CM25
TGATCGGGTGTTTCCAGGCCGGCAATGATGCGCAGCAAGGTGGTCTTGCCGCAGCCGGACGGGCCGAGCAGGGCCACCAGCTCGCCGCTGTTGATGTCCAGGTTGATGTTGTCCAGGGCCTGGAAGCTGTTGAAGCGCTTGCTGACGTTACGAACTTCGATCGACATGAATCATTCCTCCGCGGCGCTGTGGCGCAGGCGGTTAATACGGTTCTCGCTCCACTGCTTGAGCAGCAGGATGAAGAGCGCCAGGATCAGCAACAGGCTGGCCACGCTGAAGGCCGCCACGTGGTTGTACTCGTTGTAGAGGATCTCCACGTGCAGCGGCAAGGTGTTGGTCACGCCGCGAATGTGGCCGGAAACCACCGACACCGCGCCAAACTCGCCCATGGCCCGGGCGGTGCACAGCACCACGCCGTAGATCAGGCCCCACTTGATGTTCGGCAGGGTCACGTGCCAGAACATCTGCCAGCCATTGGCACCGAGCAGGCGTGCAGCCTCCTCTTCCTGGGTACCCTGCTCCTGCATCAGCGGGATCAGCTCGCGGGCCACGAACGGCACGGTAACGAAGATGGTCGCGAGGACGATGCCCGGCAAGGCGAACACGATCTGGATGTCGTGGTCCTGCAGCCACGGACCGAACAGACCTTGCGCACCGAACATCAGCACGTAGACCAGGCCGGCGATGACCGGCGACACCGAGAACGGCAGGTCGATCAGGGTGACCAAAATGCTCTTGCCACGGAAGCCGTACTTGCTCACGCACCAGGCAGCGCTGACGCCGAACACCAGGTTCAACGGCACGGAGATGACCACGGCGAGCAGGGTCAGCTTCAGGGCGGACAAGGCATCAGGCTCGAAGATCGCCTCGAAGAAGGTGCCAAAGCCGTTTTTCAGCGCCTGCGATACCACGATCACCAGCGGCAGCAGCAAGAACAGCGCGAAGACCAGCCAGCCAAGGCCGATCAGGATGCGCCGCGACGTGGCGCTGCCCCTGCGGGCGGCGTTGGCGGCGGCGTTTGCACTCAGGGATGAACTGGACATGCCGGCCTCCTTCAAGGGGTTTCGATGCGGCGCTGCAGCAGGTTGATCAGCAGCAGCAGGATGAAGGAAACCACCAGCATCAGCACGCCGATGGCGGTCGCGCCGGTGTAGTCGTACTGGTCGAGCTTGACCATGATCAGCAGCGGCAGAATCTCGGTCTTCATCGGCATGTTGCCGGCAATGAAGATCACCGAACCGTACTCGCCAACGCCCCGGGCGAAGGCCAGGGCAAAGCCGGTGAGCCAGGCCGGCAACAGCGCCGGCGCCAGCACATGGCGGAACACCTGCAGCGGCTTGGCCCCCAGGCAGGCGGCGGCCTCTTCCACTTCACGCGGGATATCGGCCAGTACCGGCTGCACCGTGCGCACCACGAACGGCAGGGTGACGAAGGTCAGCGCCAGGGTGATACCCAGCGGGGTGTAGGCGATCTTGAAGCCCAGGTCGGTGGCGAACTGGCCGACCCAGCCTTGGGGGGCGTACAGGGCGGTCAGGGCGATACCGGCAACGGCGGTAGGCAGGGCGAACGGCAGGTCGATCATCGCATCGATGATCTTGCGCCCGGGGAACGTGTAGCGCACCAGCACCCACGCCAGCAGGGTGCCGATCACACCGTTGATGATGGCGGCGAACAGCGCGGTGCCGAAGCTCAGCTTGAGTGCAGCGATCACCCGTGGCGCACTGATGATGGTCCAGAACTGCTCGAAGGTCAGCTGCGAGGCATGAATGAACATGGCCGCCAGCGGTATCAGCACAATCAGGCTGAGGTACACCAAGGTGTAGCCCAGCGTCAGCCCGAAGCCGGGTATGACGGGGGAAATGCGACGTGACATAAATATCCCTGGTTGAACGCACCAAGCCCCGGGTCAGGCCGGGGCGGTGCAGGATCCTGAATCCTGGGGCTGCTGCGCAGCCCATCGCCGGCAAGCCAGCTCCCACAGGATTAACACAGGCCTGAGAGCTGCGCGATTCCTGTGGGAGCTGGCTGGCCGGCGATAGGCCGCAAAGCGGCCCCGCTTTTCGTGGCCTTTACTGTGCCTGATAGATCTGGTCGAACACACCGCCATCATTGAAGAATTTCGGCTGTGCAGTCTTCCAGCCACCGAAGTCTTTGTCGATGGTCACCAGGTCGAGTTTCGGGAACTGCTTGCCGAACTCGGCAGCCACCTTCTCGTCACGCGGGCGATAGAAGTTCTCCGCAGCAATCTTCTGCCCCGCCGGGCTGTAAAGGTGCTTGAGGTACTCGGTGGCGATCTCGGTGTTGCCCTTCTTCTCGGCGTTCTTGTCGACCACGGCCACCGGCGGTTCGGCGAGGATCGACAGCGACGGCACGACGATCTCGAACTTGTCGGCACCACCGTCTTCCTTCAGCGCCAGGAAGGCTTCGTTTTCCCAGGCCAGCAACACGTCGCCCTGGCCGTTGTTGACGAAGGTGATGGTCGAGCCGCGGGCACCGGTATCCAGTACCGGCACGTGCTTGAACAGCTCTTGCACATAGGCCTTGGCCTTGTCCTCGCTACCGCCGGCCTTCAGCCCGTAGGCCCAGGCGGCGAGGAAGTTCCAGCGTGCGCCACCGGAGGTTTTCGGGTTGGGGGTGATGACCGACACGTCCTTCTTGATCAGGTCGCCCCAGTCCTTGATGCCTTTCGGGTTGCCCTTGCGCACCAGGAACACGATGGTCGAAGTGTACGGGGTGCTGGCATCCGGCAGCCGGGTCTGCCAGTCGTCCGGCAGGGTCTTGCCGAGCTTGGCGATTTCGTCGATATCGCCGGCCAGGGCCAGGGTCACCACGTCGGCGCGCAGGCCGTCGATCACCGCACGGCCCTGCTTGCCCGAGCCACCATGGGATTGCTGGATCTTCACCTTGTCGTCCGGGTGGGCCTGCTGCCAGTGTTTGATGAACTCGGCGTTGTACTGCTGGTACAGCTCACGGGTCGGGTCGTAGGACACGTTCAGCAGTTCGTAGTCCTTGGCGATGGCGGAACCGGCAAAAACAGCACTGGCCAGGGCGGCGAGCGCATAACGGCGGATGGACATGGTGAAGCTCCCGATTGGCATTTTTCTAATTTTGAATGGTGTGGTGCGATCAGCCGGGCTTGTTGCCTGGCTGTTGCAGGCGGAACTTCTCCTTGCGTTCGATCTGCACCACCTGGGCGTTGTGCACGGTGATCTCCACCGCACCAAAGCGCAGATCGCGCAGGGCGCTCTGGATTTCACGCAGAATGGTGGCTTCGTCCTGACCGTCGACGCTACGCAGCGATGCACTCATGCTCGTTCTCCTTGGAGTGAGGTGCCGGGCAGGGGTTTGAAGGGGGGTTATTGCCTGGCTTGAGGGCAATAGTAGTGAGGCGGGATTATTCTTAAAAATACTGTTTAAGAATTTTTATATAACCAAATAAAAGACCATCTTGACGGGAATGCAAGACCCTGTGGGAGCGGGTTCACCCGCGAATGCGGCGGTGGTTTCACCATCGTATTCGCGGGTGAACCCGCTCCCACAGGGTCCGTACAAGGCTTCAGTTGTGTTTTTCAGGCTCGCGGATCTTGTACCAGGCCACATACAAGGCCGGCAGGAACAGCAACGTCAGCAAGGTCGCGACGATGATCCCGCCGATCATGGCGTACGCCATCGGCCCCCAGAACACCTCACGGGCAATCGGGATCATGCCCAGGCTGGCGGCCGCTGCGGTCAGCAGAATAGGTCGCCGCCGGTGGTTGGTGGCCTCCACCACTGCATCCCAGGGCGAGTAGCCCTGCGCTTCGAACTCGTCGATCTGGGTCACCAGGATGACCGAGTTGCGAATGATGATGCCCGCCAGCGCAAGGATGCCGAGAATCGCCACGAAGCCCATCGGCGTGCCCGTCGGTACGAGCGCCAGCACCACGCCAATCAGCCCCAGCGGCGCCACACTGACCACCAGGAACAGCTTCTGCACGCTGTGCAGCTGAATCATCAGGAATGTCGCCATCAGGAACAGCATCAGCGGGATCACCGCCGCAATCGGCCCTTGGGCCTTGCTGCTTTCTTCCACAGTACCGCCCGTGGCCACTTCGTAGCCCACCGGCAGCTTGCTGGCGAACTCATCGATTTTCGGCTTCAGCTGGGCTACCAGGTCGGTCGGCTGGATTTCGCCGCTCACCGAGGCCTTGATGGTAATGGTCGGTTTGCGATCACGTCGCCATACCAAGGGCTGCTCCAGCTCGTAGCGCACGGTGGCAAAAGACAGCAGCGGAATCGAGGTACCGTTGGGGGTCAGGATCTGCAGGTTCTGCAAGGTATCAGGCGAGCCGCGCTCGCTGTCTTCGGCGCGGGCAACCACATCGATCAGATAGATGTTGTCGTTGACCTGGGTAATCGGCACGCCACTGACGATGCTGTTCATCACGTTGGCCACGTCCTCGGACGAAAGCCCTAGCTGGCGTGCCTTGTCCTGGGCGATTTCAATGCGCAGGACCTTACCGGGCTCGTTCCAGTCGTAGATCATTTCACCAATGTGCGGGTCCTGGTCGAGCAAGGTCGCCAGCTCGATGGCGTGCTTGCGCACCTGGTCGATGTCCTTGCCGCTGACCCGGTACTGGATCGGCCGCCCCACAGGCGGGCCCATCTCCAGCGACTGCACGTTGGTGCCGATGCCGACAAAGTCTTCGTGCAGGCGCTTCTGCAGGCGTGCCATCAACTCGCCGCGCTCTTCCAGGCCTTTGCTGACGATGACGAACTGCGCGTAGTACGGGTTCTGCAGTTGCTGGTCGAGCGGCAGGTAGAAGCGGATCGCGCCCTGGCCGATGTAGGTGCTCCAGCTGACGATTTCCGGGTCATCCTTGAAGGTGGCTTCAAAGCGATCGACCACTTTGCGGGTTTCTTCGATGGAGGCGTTCTGCGGCAGGTTCAGATCGACGAGGATTTCCGGGCGGTCCGAAGACGGGAAAAACTGGTTCTGCACGAAGCGCATGCAGAACACCGAGAGCACGAACAGCACGATGGTGCCGACGATGGTCAACCAGCGATGGCGCATGCACCACAGCAGGCCATGTTCGAACCCTCGGCCGACACGGCCAGGTTCGCTGTCATGGGCCTTCATTTTCTTGCTGTTGAGGATATGCACGCCGAGCACCGGTGCAAAGAACACCGCCACCACCCACGACACAATCAAGGCCACGGCGATTACCGCGAACAAGGTGAAGGTGTATTCGCCTGCCGAGCTGGCATTGAGCCCGATCGGCACAAAGCCGGCCACCGTCACCAGGGTGCCGGTAAGCATCGGGAACGCCGTGGAGGTGTAGGCGAACGTCGCCGCCTGCTCCTTGCTCTCACCCATCTCCAGGCGCGTGACCATGACCTCGACGGTGATCATGGCGTCATCCACCAGCAGGCCCAGCGCGATGATCAGCGCGCCAAGGGAAATCCGCTGCATGGTGATGCCGCTGTATTCCATGAATACAAAGACCATGGCCAGCACCAACGGGATCGAACAGGCTACCACCAGCCCGGCGCGGACCCCCAGGCTGACGAAGCTCACCGCCAGCACGATGATCACGGCCTCGAACAGCGCACTGGTGAAACCGCCGACCGCCTTCTTCACCACCACTGCCTGGTCGGAAACGGTATGCACGCCGATCCCCACCGGCAAGTCGTTGGTGATGCGGTCCATCTTCTTCTTCAACGCCTCGCCGAACACCTGGATATTGCCACCGGCTTTCATGCCGATGGCCAGGCCGATGGCGGTCTGGCCGTTGTAGCGGAACATGGGTGAAGGTGGGTCGGTGTAGCCGCGTTCGATGTCGGCGATATCGGCCAGGCGGAAGAAACGGTCGTTGATGCGCAGGTTGACTGATTGCAGGTCTTTTTCCGACGCGAACTGCCCGGTGGTGCGCACTGAAATACGCTCCGGCCCGGCCTCGATCACGCCGGCGGGGGTAACCGCGTTCTGCGACTGCAGGGCCTGCATCACCTGGCGCTGGTCAATGCCAAGAGCGGCCAGCTTGCGGGTGGAGAAGTTGAGGTAGAGCACTTCGTCCTGGGTGCCGACCATCTCGATCTTGCCGATATTGGGGACTTCTCGCACTTCGGCGCGGGCCTGCTCCACGTAATCGCGCAACTGGCGCAGGGTCAGGCCATCGGCCGTGAACGCATAGATCGAGCCGTACACGTCACCGAATTCATCGTTGAAACCCGGCCCCTGGATGCCCGAGGGGAATTCCCCGCGGATGTCCTGGATCTTCTTGCGCACCTGGTACCAGATGTCGGGGATGTTCTTGGCCTTGGTGGTATCGCGCAGGTAAACGTAGACCGTGGACTCGCCCGGCCGAGTGTAGCT
>NZ_JABMCW010000314.1:0-6229 GCF_013179705.1 Pseudomonas sp. CM25
CTTGGGGTGGTGGACCAGCCAGTGGTGAAAGCGCGGCGAGCTGCGGGCAAAACAGGCCGCCGCCAACAGCAGGAACGGGGTGGTGGGCAAAACCGGCAGGAATATCCCCAACACCCCCAGCGCGACGCTGAGCCAGCCGATGGCCAGCAGCAGGTAGCGCACAGGTGACTCAGTGGTGGCGTGGCTTGAGCAGTGCAGGCTTTTCATCAGGGGCGTGCAGCAGCAGGAACAGGGCGGTCAGCGCCTCGGGGATCTGTACGATCATGTCGTCCTGCAGGTTGGCGTTGCTGGCGATGTCAGCGAACTCCGGCTGTTCGTCGAACAGCCCCGAGCCGACCATGATCGGCAGCAGCATTTCGCTGACTTCTTCTTCGTCGCGGTCGAACCAGGCTTCCTCGCGCAGGAACACACCTTCCATGAAGCCGATGCACCAGCCGCGCAGGTCAGAATCGTCCGGCTCATCGGTCAGGTCGAGTTCGCAAGGCAGGTCGAATTCTTCTTCGCTGGCCAGCTGACGAGCGATATGCGCCTTGAGCGCGACCAGGGTAGCTTCGATCTCGGTGCGCTGGGCTTCGCCGGCGTAATGCGGCTCTTCGGCGAACAGGGCATCGATCCATTCGCGCTCGGGCACGTCCTCGGCGTTGATCGACAGGGCGGTGAGGTAGCCGTGTGCGGCGACATAATCCAGCGCTTCTTCGTGCAGCTCGTCGGCGTCGAGGAAGGCTTGAAGGCGGGTCAGTTGCTCGGCGAAGGACATTACAGGGCTACCTTGGGGAATAAACGATAACGAATTCTAGCACCTTGCGGCGGCGCCGGGGCAAAGGAACGTCTATCGCGGTGGTGCCCTGCACGGTGCAGCGCTGCGGTATACTCCGCCATTTTTCACCGTGGGGCAGCTTCTACCAGCTGTCTGGTAAAAACCGCTTACGCATTCGGCGTGTGCGGGACGGTTTTTTCGTCCAGCCTGTATCCCGGATGGTACGGCGATTTGTGGAGTTGCACATGCTCGAACAGGCTCAGCGCGTTCTCAAGGACATCTTCGGCTACGACAGTTTCCGCGGGCGCCAGGCAGCGATCATCGAATGCGTGGCCAATGGCGGCGATGCCCTGGTGCTGATGCCCACCGGCGGCGGCAAGTCGCTGTGTTTCCAGGTGCCGGGGCTGCTGCGCCCGGGCCTGACGGTGGTGGTCTCGCCACTGATCGCGCTGATGGACGACCAGGTGGCCACCCTCGACGAACTGGGGGTGGCGGCGGCTGCGCTCAACTCCACGCTCACCGCCGAGCAGCAGCGCGAACTGGCCGGGCGCCTGCGCCGTGGCGAGGTGAAGATGCTGTACCTGGCACCGGAGCGCCTGGTGCAGCCA
This sequence comes from Pseudomonas sp. CM25, assembly GCF_013179705.1. Taxonomy (NCBI): domain Bacteria; kingdom Pseudomonadati; phylum Pseudomonadota; class Gammaproteobacteria; order Pseudomonadales; family Pseudomonadaceae; genus Pseudomonas; species Pseudomonas sp. CM25. Next base: position 1,366 of record NZ_JABMCW010000314.1, read on the forward strand.
CGCATGCTCGACTTCCTGCGCGAGCTGGACATCTCGCTGTTCGCCATCGACGAAGCCCACTGCGTGTCGCAATGGGGCCACGATTTCCGTCCCGAGTACCTGCAGCTGGGCCAGTTGGCCGAGCTGTTCCCGCATGTACCGCGCATTGCACTGACCGCCACCGCCGACATGCGCACCCGCGAAGAAATCGTCCAGCGCCTGCACCTGCAAGGCGCCGAGCGGTTCCTGTCGAGCTTCGACCGGCCCAACATCTTCTACCGTATCGTGCCCAAGGAGGCGCCGCGCAAACAGCTGATGGCCTTCCTTGGCGAGCGCCGCGGCAATGCCGGCATTGTCTACTGCCTGTCACGCAAGAAGGTCGACGAAACTGCCGCGTTCCTCTGCGACCAGGGCTTCCCCGCGCTGCCGTATCACGCCGGCCTGGCTGCTGAAACGCGCTCGTCCAACCAGCACCGCTTCCTCAACGAGGAAGGCCTGATCATGGTCGCCACCATTGCCTTCGGCATGGGCATCGACAAGCCCAACGTGCGCTTCGTCGCCCACCTCGACCTGCCCAAGTCGCTCGAGGCCTATTACCAGGAAACCGGCCGTGCCGGCCGTGACGGCCTGCCTTCCGATGCCTGGATGGCCTACGGCCTGCAGGACATGGTGATGCTCAAGCAGATGCTGCAGAATTCCGAAGGTGACGAGCGCCACAAGCGCATCGAGCAGCACAAGCTCGACGCCATGCTGGCCCTGTGCGAAGAAACCCGTTGCCGTCGCCAGTCGCTGCTGGCCTATTTCGACGAAACCCTCGAGCAGCCTTGTGGGCACTGCGACAACTGCGTCGACAACGTGCAGACCTGGGATGCCACCGAGCCGGCCCGCCAGGCATTGTCGGCGGTGTTCCGCACCGGCCAGCGTTATGGCGTCGGCCACCTGGTCGATGTGCTGCTGGGCAAGGACACCGACAAAGTACGCAATTTCGGCCACGAGAAGCTGTCGGTATTCGGCGTTGGCAAGGGCATGGCCGAGGTCGAGTGGCGTTCGCTGTTCCGCCAGCTGGTGGCGCGCGGCCTGGTCGACATCGACCTCGAGGGTTACGGTGGCCTGCGCCTGTCCGACAGCTGCCGGTCACTGCTGCGCGGCGAGGTGACCTTGCAGTTGCGCCGCGACCTCAAGCCGCAGACCACCGCCAAGACCTCGTCGTCCAGCGGCGGCAGCCCGGCCAGCCAGCTGGTGCGGGCCGAAGAGCGCGAGCTGTGGGAAGCGTTGCGCACCCTGCGGCGCAAGCTGGCGGAAGAACACAGCGTACCGCCCTACGTCATCTTCCCCGACTCGACGCTACTGGAGATGCTGCGCAGCCAGCCGGTCAGCCTCAGCGACATGGCTCAGGTCAGCGGTGTGGGTGCGCGCAAGCTGGAGCGCTATGGCCAGGCGTTTCTCGAAGTGCTCAACAGCAGTGGCGGTACCGACGAGGCGCCGAAAGTGGTGCTCGACCTGCGCCACGAGCTGGTCAGCCTGGCCCGCGCCGGCATGACCCCGGCGCAGATCGCCGGGCAGCTCAACTGCAGTGAGAAAAACGTGTACAGCCTGCTGGTCCAAGCGCTGGGCCGTCAGGAGCTGAGCCTGGACCAGGCCCTGGACCTGCCGGAAGACCTGCTGGCGGAAGTGCAGGATGCCTTCCTCGATGGCGAAGGCGAGCTGCCGCCGGTGTCGGCCATTGCCCCGCTGTTCGGTGCGCGGGTGCCGGAGGGCGTGCTGTATTGCGTGCGCGCGGCGCTGGCGGCCGAGTTCGAGATGTAGCCGGTAGCAAGTTCGAGGGCAGAACCGCCATCTGCTGACCTTTGTCATGCTTTTTGACGATTATCGGGCAAACAACCGGCCCCGAGCCTTGCCTCGTGCGGCGGGGCATGGTTAGCTGCCTAATAATTAGATCCATTCGATGAGTTGCTATATGCCCCTGACCGACAACCAACACCGCTTTGGCATGCAGCTGGCCCAGATGTCTCGGGGTTGGCGCGCCGAGCTGGACCGCCGCCTGGCCGGGCTGAACCTGTCCCAGGCGCGCTGGCTGGTGTTGCTGCACCTGGCCCGTTTCGAAGAAGCGCCAACCCAGCGTGAACTGGCCCAGAGCGTCGGCGTCGAAGGCCCGACCCTGGCGCGCCTGCTCGACAGCCTGGAGGCACAAGGGCTGGTGCGTCGGCAGGCGGTGCTGGAAGATCGGCGGGCGAAGAAGATCCACCTGTGCCCACCGGCCAAGCCGCTGATCGAGCAGATCGAAACCATTGCCAATGAGCTGCGGCTGGAGCTGTTTACCGGCGTGGAAGAAGCCGACCTGCAGGTGTGCATGCGGGTGCATGCCAAGATCCTGGCCAACCTGGAGAAATCCTGAGGGCCATTGGGGCTGCAAGGCAGCCCCGGCAATTCAGAAGGTATGCCCCAGGTTCAGGTACACCGCATGCTCATGCGCACTGTTGGCCCCGTAGCTGAGGTTCAACGGCCCTAGTGGTGTTTCCAGGCCCAAGAAAACGCTCGCCGCATTGATGTACCCGCTGTCGAATTCGTTGTCGTTGTTCCACGCCCGTCCACGTTCCAGCGAGCCACCGATGTACAGCGGGAAGTCCAGCGGCACATAGGCCCGCGGCGTCAGGCGGCGATAGTAGACCACCCGCATCAGGCTCACGTTCTGCCCCGACAGCGAGTCCTGGCGGAAACCTGACAGCTCACGCGCCCCACCCATCACGAAGCTCGACGTCACCACTTCGGTGGCATCCAGCGTGCGCCCGTAGCGCCCGCCCAGCACGAAGGTATTCGGCCCGCTGCTGATGGCCTTGTCCAGGTTGAACAACCACTGCCGGTAGTCCTGGTCGGAGTCCAGTGACTTGTCGTACTTGCGCAGGGTCAGGCTGATGTCCTCGCCCCGGTGCGGGAAGTAGACATTGTCGAGCGTGTCGAACGAGTACTTCAACTCATAGAAGCCTTCGTTGAAACTGACCTTGGGCAGGTCCTGGTCGCCGATGCGCACCTCGGCCTCGCCCCACGCCTTGCCCACGCCCAGGCGCACCTCGCCGCTGGTGCCGATCTGCCGGCCCACGTTCAGGCCGAAGCCATAGCGCTCCAGGCGGTACTCGGCGACCGGGTCGTTGTCCAGGGTGGCCTCGATGTTCTGCGAGCCGAAGTCCAGGTAGGGCGCGACGAAGTAGCGTGAGCCTACATCCAGTGGTTGATAGAACTCGCTGTACAGCTCTTGCTGGTCACCGATCTGGCCCCGGGTCAGCCATTCGGCGCCCAGGCTGTTGATGCCGTTGACCCGGTAGCTGGCGCCCAGGTTGAAGGCGCTGTCGCCGCGCAGGTCGTCCGACAGGTTCAGGCCCAGGCGCAGGTAGTCGGTGCCGCCGCGTCGGCCGCGGGCGTTGATCACCAGGGTGTTGTCGTCACCCTTGTGCACCACGCGGTACTGCACCCGGTCGAAGTAGTCCAGGCCGTACAGCGTGCCCATGTCGGTCTGCAGGCGGCCGAGTTCCAGCGGCGCATCGATCGGCTGGCGGATGTAAGAGCGGATGACATCATCGCTGACCTTGGAGTCGTTCTCGATCCTGATGGCGCTGATCACCGGCGTGCGCTGGCGCGGCGAGCGGGCTACGGCGAGGCTGCTGTCACCCTCGGGCTGGCGCAGTGCGGCCAGGCGCGGCTCGAGCAGGCGGGTGGCGCGGTAGCCGGCGTCGATCATGTCGCGGGCGCGGCCGAAATCGGTCACGCCGAAAGCACTCAGGGAGGGCTGGATGAGGATGTCGTCGCGGTGCAGGCTGGCCAGTTGCTCTTCCGAATTGCGCCGGGTCATCAGGGTGATCGACTGGTTCAGCACATCGACCACGGTCAGTAACTGCTTGCGGTCGCGCAGCGGGGTGCCGATGTCGACCACGATGGCCAGGTCCACGCCCATCTCGCGGGCCACGTCGACGGGGATGTTGTCGACCATGCCGCCATCCACCAGCAGGCGGCCGTCGAGTTCGACCGGGGCGAACACCGCCGGTATCGACATGCTGGCGCGGATCACCTGGGGCAGGTGGCCGCGGCGGAACACCACTTTTTCGCCACTGGCAATGTCGGTGGCCACCGCGCGGAAGGGGATGGGCAGCTTGTCGAAGTCACGGGTATCGGCGGTATGCGCCAGCTTGCTTTCCAGCAGCAGCGACAGGTTCTGGCCCTGGATTACCCCGAGTGGCAGGCCCAGGCTGCCGTCGTCACGGAAGCTGAGTTTCTGCTTGACCAGAAAGTCGCGGTCATCCTGCTTGCGCCGGAACGGCACGTCTTTGCGCGGCGGGGCATCGGACAACGCCTGTTGCCAGTCGAGGGTGGTGGCCAGTTTTTCCAGCTCTTCGACACTGTAGCCCGAGGCGTACAGCCCGCCGATCACCGCGCCCATGCTGGTGCCGGCGATGGCGTCGATATGCACCCCCTGTTCCTCCAGTGCCTTGAGCACACCGATGTGGGCAAGGCCACGGGCGGCGCCCCCAGACAGCACCAGGCCTACCTTGGGCCTGGCCGGTTCAGCGGCAAATGCGGTCAGGGAGGCAAGGGCGAGTAGAAAACAGCACAGCAAACGGCGCATCGTGAGTCTCAAACCGTGGGCTAAAGGGCGCTAGTATAAGCGGCCCCTCACCAGGAGAATGGTCAGCATGGCCGACAGCAAGCCGGAAATTGTCATCACCTATTGCACCCAATGCCAGTGGCTGCTGCGCGCTGCATGGCTGGCCCAGGAACTGCTCAGCACCTTTGCCGACGACCTCGGCCGGGTGGCGCTGGAGCCTGGCACCGGCGGCATCTTCCGCATCACCTGCAACGGCGTGCAGATCTGGGAGCGCAAGGCTGACGCGGGTTT
>NZ_JABMCW010000315.1:0-6171 GCF_013179705.1 Pseudomonas sp. CM25
GGCCTCGCTGGGCGATGGTGACCAGGCGGCCATCGGCATGCACGTGGGTGCAGCGCTGGTGGGTACCTTCTTCGGTATTCTGGCTGCCTACGGCTTCTTCGGCCCGCTGGCCAAGTGCCTGGAGCACGACGCCAAGGAAGAGTTGAACCTCTACGAATCGATCAAGGCCTCGCTGGTGGCCTCGGCCTCGGGCATGCCGCCTTCGCTGGCGGTCGAATTCGGGCGCAAGGTGCTGTACCCCAAGCACCGCCCAAGCTTCGCCGAGCTGGAACAAGCGGTTCGCGGTCGCTGAGTCATGGAGAACAATCAGCCCATCATCGTCAAGCGTGTCAAGCGCTATGGCGGCGGCCACCATGGTGGCGCCTGGAAAATCGCCTTTGCCGACTTCGCCACGGCGATGATGGCGTTCTTCCTGGTGCTGTGGCTGTTGTCCACGGCCACGCCTGAGCAGAAGATCGCCATTGCCGGCTACTTCCAGGACCCGATCGGTTTCTCCGAGAGCGGCACGCCTTATGTCATCGACCTGGGTGGTTCACCTGAGATGGCGCCGGAGAAAACCATCAATCCGGAAGTGAAGACCGAGCCGACGCAGCAGTCCCCCACTCAGTTGAACAAAGACCAGGTCGAGACCATGGCCGAGCAGGTCGAGCGTGAGCGCCTGGAGCTGCTGCTGCAGGAACTGCAGAACAAGGTGGAAGAGAACCCTCAGCTGCAGAAGTTCAAGGACCAGATCCTGTTCGAGATTACCCAGGACGGCTTGCGCATCCAGATCATGGACGCCGAGAACCGGCCGATGTTCGACATCGGCAGCGCGCGCCTGCAGCCGTACTTCGAAGACATCCTGCTGGCGATGGCCGACACGATCAAGGCAGTGCCGAACAAGATCAGCGTCAGCGGCCACACCGATGCCAAACCGTATGCCGGCGCTGGCGAGTTCGGCAACTGGGAGCTGTCGGCCAACCGCGCCAACGCCGCGCGCCGCGCCCTGGTCGCCGGTGGCTATCCGGATGGCCAGGTGGCGCGGGTGGTGGGCTATGCCTCGTCTTCGCTGTTCGACCGCAAGAACCCGTTCAACCCGGTCAATCGCCGCATCGACATCATCGTGCTGACCAAGAAGGCCCAGCGCGACATCGAGGGTGAGCAGGGCGCGCCGGCTGCCGAGCCTGCGGCGCCCGCCAGTGGCGCTGCGCCGGGGGTATCTGCACCGGCTGCGCCAGCTAACCCGGGGCCTGGCGCCGACGCAGAGCAGGCGCCGATGCAGCCGCGTGAGCTGCGTCAGAAACTGAATATCTTCGAAGAGGGCACGTTGAAGATGGATGAAGCCAAGGAGCAGTAAGCCCTTTCGCGCCCTCAGTTAAGCAATTGGGGCCGCTTTGCGGCCCATCGCCGGCAAGCCAGGCTCCCACAAGTACGGCGCATGGCTTGAATTCGCTGCGGTCGGGGTGGGAGCTGGCTTGGCGTGGCGACGAACCGCAGCGATGGGCTGCGCAGCAGCCCCATTAGCCTTAACTGACTGGCATTAGGGCTTGCCCCGCGAAGCGCCGCGCGTGCGGCGCTCGATCTCACGGGCAGCATAAATGCCAAGCCGGTCAGTAGCTGTCTTCCGTCAAGCTGGCGATGATCGAGCGGTAGCTGTTCATGCGCTGCGGCTTGATACGGCCTTCGTCCAGCGCCTTGAGCAGCGCACAGCCCGGTTCGCGATCATGCTTGCAGTCGCGGAAGCGGCAGGTGCCGAACAGGTCGCGAAACTCGATGAAACCGTCTTCCACATCGGTACGGCTGACGTGGCCAAGGCCGAACTCGCGGATGCCCGGCGAGTCGATCAGGTCGCCGCCGTTGGGGAAGTGGTACAGGCGCGCGGTGGTGGTGGTGTGGGTGCCCTGGCCAGACCATTCGGACAGGTCGCCGACGCGGGTGCCGGCATCCGGCAGCAGGCTGTTGACCAGCGACGACTTGCCTACCCCGGACTGCCCGACGAACACGCTGATGTGGCCATCGAGCTGTTGTTGCAGGCGCTGCATGCCGTCGCCGTGGTGTGCCGAGACCTCCAGCAGCGGGTAGCCGAGCTCGCGGTAGACCTCCAGCAGTGCATGCAGGCCGGGGCCGTTCTCGTCGTTGACCAGGTCGGCCTTGTTCAGCAGCAGCAGCGGGCGCAGGCCGGCATGTTCGGCGGCGACCAGGTAGCGGTCGATCAGGTTCGGGTGCGGCTCCGGGGCCGGTGCGAACACGATCACGATCAAGTCGACGTTGGCGGCTACCGGCTTCAACTGGCCGTGGTTGTTCGGGCGGCACAGCTCGGTACTGCGTGGCATCTGCGCCACGATCACGCCGATACCCTGGTTGCCCGCACGCCATACCACACGGTCGCCGGTGACCAGCGCTGGCAGGTTGGCGCGCAAGTGGCAGCGGAATACCTGGCCGGCGGTTTCACCGTCCTGGGCTTCCACCTCGACCTGCACGCCGAAGTGCGCGATCACCAGGCCCAGTTGCTCCGGCCCCAGGTCGCCACCTTCCAGTTCCTGCAGCGCATTCTGCTCGCGTTTGGCGGCGCGCGCGGCGCGCTCGCCCTGGATTTTTTCGATACGCCAGTTCTGGCGGCGATTGAGCTGGCGTTTGGCCATGAAATTTCCGTGGTGGTTCGGTGTAGGGGCAGATTGAAACGGCAGGCAGTTTAGCACGGCAGGCTGAGGACCATTCCGCTTACCTGCATGCGGCGCATGGGCGTGCCCCGGCCACTAGGCTACTATGACGGCCTATACAAGGAGCACCTGCATGCAAAACCCACAGAACCTGATCTGGATCGACCTGGAAATGACCGGGCTGGATCCGGACAGCGACGTCATCATCGAGATGGCCACCATCGTCACCGACAGCGAGCTGAACACCCTGGCCGAGGGCCCGGTGATCGCCATTCACCACAGTGACGAAGTGCTGGCGCGCATGGACGAGTGGAACACCCGCACCCATGGCGGCTCGGGCCTGACCCAGCGTGTGCGCGAGAGCAAGGTCGGCATGGCCGAAGCCGAGGCGCAGACCATCGCCTTCCTTGAGCAGTGGGTGCCGAAAGGCAAGTCGCCGATCTGCGGCAACAGCATCTGCCAGGACCGCCGCTTCCTCTACCGCCATATGCGCGACCTGGAAAACTACTTCCATTACCGCAACCTGGATGTCTCGACCTTGAAGGAGCTGGCCGCGCGCTGGGCGCCGGACGTTCGCGACAGCTTCAAGAAGGGCAACACCCACCTGGCGCTGGATGATATCCGCGAATCGATCGCCGAGCTGCGCCACTATCGCGAGCACTTCATCAAGGTGTGAGCCGAAAGGGCGCAGATATTGTGCCTGCGCCCCCTTTTGGTGCCTTGGGCAACTGGTTAGACTGCGCGCCTTTCCTGCAGGGACCCGCGCCATGTTGTTGATGCTCTACCTCATCGCCATCACCGCCGAAGCCATGACCGGTGCATTGTCTGCCGGACGCCGCGGCATGGACTGGTTTGGCGTGGTACTGATCGCCTGCGTAACGGCCCTGGGTGGCGGTTCGGTGCGTGACGTGCTGCTCGGGCATTACCCGCTGACCTGGGTGAAGCACCCGGAGTACCTGGTGTTGACCAGCCTTGCTGCGCTGCTGACCATTTTCATCGCACCGATGATGCGCCGCCTGCGCTCATTGTTTCTGGTGCTCGACGCCCTGGGCCTGGTGGCCTTTACCCTGATTGGCTGCATGACCGCGCTGGAGATGGGGCAGGGCATGCTGGTGGCGTCGATCAGCGGGGTGATCACCGGGGTGTTTGGCGGCATCCTGCGGGATATCTTCTGCAACGACATTCCGCTGGTGTTCCGTCGTGAGCTTTATGCCAGCGTGTCGTTCGCGGCGGCCTGGTTCTACCTGGGTTGTGTGTATTTCCAGGTGCCGGCGGAGCAGGCGATGCTGCTGACCTTGTTCGGCGGGTTTCTGGTGCGGTTGCTGGCGATACGTTTTCACTGGGAAATGCCCAAGTTTCATTACAACGATCAGCAGTAAGTGCGCTCGTCTTGAGGGTTGCTGCGCCTGTGAGATCGAGCGCCGCCCGCGCGGCGCTCGATGTCTGCAACACCATCAAAATCAACGATTACGCCTAGCGGCCTCCATCCCCTTCAACGCCGTGCCGGGCCAGCGCCCACTCGACGTGCTCGCGCACCAATTCAGACGCATCCTCGCGCCGCGCCTTCAGCGCTTCTATCACCGGAATGGTCGACGGCGCATTGCCCAAGCCCACCGCCAGGTTGCGCAACCAGCGCTCATACCCCGCCCGGCGCAAAGGCCCGCCCTCGGTCTTGCGCAGGAAGGTCCGTTCATCCCACAAGAACATTTCAGCCAGCTCGGCATTCTCCAGCCCGTGCCGGGGCTGGAAGTCCTGCTCCTGGCTATGCCTTGCAAAGCGGTTCCATGGGCAGACGATCTGGCAGTCGTCGCAACCGAACACCCGGTTGCCCATCATCGAGCGCAACTCGACGGGGATTGGCCCCCGCAGCTCGATGGTCAGGTAGGAAATACAACGCCGCGCATCCAGCACATAAGGCCCGACAAACGCCTGGGTCGGGCAGATGTCCAGGCAGGCCTGGCAGCGCCCGCAGTGCTCGCTGGTGGTGGCTTCGTCCACCGGCAGCGGCAGGTCGACGAACAGTTCGGCGAGGAAAAAGTAGCTACCCGCCTTGCGGTTGAGCAGCAAGGTGTTCTTGCCGATCCAGCCCAGCCCGGCCTGTTCGGCCAAGGCCTTTTCCAGCACCGGTGCGCTGTCGACGAACGCGCGGTAGCCGAACGGGCCGATCGCCTCCTGAATGCGGTCGGCCAGAAACTGCACGCGCTTGCGCACCAGCTTGTGGTAATCGCGGCCCAGGGCGTAGCGCGACACGTAGGCTTTCTCCGGCTGCGCCAGGCGCTGTGCCATCTGCGTGTCGCCGGGCAGGTAGTCCATGCGCAGCGATACCACGCGTACCGTGCCAGGGATCAACTGGTCGGGGTGCGAGCGCTTGCTGCCGTGGGCGCCCAGGTATTCCATTTCGCCCTGGTAGCCGGCGTCGAGCCAGCGCTGCAGGTGGTGTTCATGTTCGCCAAGGTCGACCCCGGCGATGCCGACGTGGGCAAAACCGAGTTCCTGGCCCCAAATCTTGATGGATTGGGCCAGTTGGGCGAGGTCAGGCGTAGAAGCGGACATGGATGGGCAAGGCAATACGGGCTCAGGTGCGTATAATTCTGCCAGACATTGGAGCCTTTGACCCCATGCCGCAGACCAAACACCCAAGCCTGACCCAACAAATGCTCAGCAGCGTGACCGTCGCGCACCTGCCGGCACGGCATGCGCACGCCCATAAAGGCGACTTTGGCCATGTGCTGGTGGTTGGTGGCGACCTCGGTACCGGTGGCGCTGTACTGCTCAGCGCTGAAGCCGCATTGCGCTGTGGCGCCGGGCTGGTCAGCGTGGCAACCCGGCCGGAGCACGTCGCGGCCAGCCTGGCGCGCCTGCCCGAGGTCATGTGTCTGGGCGTCAGTTCGGCCAACCAGTTGATGGGTGTGCTGGAGCGCGCCTCGGTGCTGGTGGTCGGCCCAGGCCTGGGCCAGGCCGCATGGGGCCGTAGCCTGCTGTCGGCAGTGGCCAATGCCGAGCGGCCGCAGGTATGGGATGCCGACGCCCTGAACCTGCTGGCGCGCACCCCGCTGGCCTTGCCCAGCGGCAGCGTCCTCACCCCCCACCCAGGGGAGGCAGCCCGCCTGCTAGGGATTTCCACCGAGGCGGTGCAGGCGGACCGCCCGGGTGCTGCGCGCAAGCTGGCGCGTCGTTACAACAGCGTCTGCGTGCTTAAAGGCGCTGGCACCCTGGTGGCGGATCCCACCGGCAAGCTGGCGCTGTGCGAGCGCGGTCACCCGGCGATGGCGGGCGCGGGGCTAGGCGATGTGCTGACCGGTGTACTGGCGGCGTTGTTGGCCCAGGGGCTTGGCGCCTGGGAGGCGGCCGGCCTGGCGGTATGGCTGCACGCCTGTGCCGGCGAGCGTCTGGGTGTGAATGGTAGAGGCCTGGCGGCCAGCGATCTGGCGCCGGTCATTCGTGAGTTGTTGGAGGAGCATTCTGCGTGTCTGGTTTAACCCTGTTTCTGGCCGATGAAGCGGCCATGGTCGCCTTCGGCGGCAAAATGGCC
>NZ_JABMCW010000316.1:0-6170 GCF_013179705.1 Pseudomonas sp. CM25
ATACCCGCTCACGGATAACACGGCGCAGTGCATCGAATTCCCAATGTGTTTGCACGCCGTTCTCATCGCATTCGAAGACCGTCTCACCGACCAGCAGCGAACGCCTTTCAGCGGTTGAGCGCAGCGCGCCGTCATAACCGATGAGGGTGGTGCGGGTTTCCAGTACCGGGTGCTGGCTGAGTGGGTCGACCATCCTCTTGAACTGATACTGGGTGGTGGTTTCCAGCGTGTTGCGTTTGAGCGTCTGCTGATAGAGGCGGCCATGCAGCAGGCTGGCAAACGGCGCGTCAATGTAGGCGCTCACCGTTTGCGCCAGCACCTCTGCCGGGTTGGCTTCCTGCACCAGTGTTTCGGTGTGCTCGACAACCATTGGGCTAAGCGTGATGGTGTCGCTCGCCAGCGGCGTCAGCGCGCGGTACCGATAGTGGCGGGTCAGGGTGGGTGCCGGCCCTTGGCCGTCGCTGGAGGGTGTGGTGGTCCGGCTCTTGAGGTGCCGAACGAAACCATTGGCATCCCCCGGGTACCCGTCTTCAGCCTCTACGCCGTACCAGGTATTGGTTTCGGTCACCCCGCTGGCCAGTTTCCGCCAGGTGATGTTGCCATGGGTGTCGTACTGTGTTTCGACCGTTTCCAGGCGGCTGCGGGTAATGTCGTTGGCCAATGACCAGCGGGTCTGCTCCCTGATCGGCATCTGCAGGGTTGGCGCCTGGTCGTCGAATGAGCCTGGCCTGAGGTTGTAGGTGGTGTTGATTTCATGAACGCAGTTGTTCTGGACGGTTCTGGTGGCAGTCAGCAGGTGGAAACGGTTGAAGGTACGGGTAACGCTCTGCAGTGGGTTGCTATCTGCGTCGCATAAGGTTTCGACGGTCTGATACTCGTAGTCGGCCGAGTACTTGTAGAGGTTGTCCAGCCCGTCGTCAGTCCAACCAATGCCACTGCCGAAGCCCAGGAAATTGTGCAAGCCCGGATAGGCATAGGCTCGCTGAAATGCGGGTTGTCCCTGACCTGGCTCGATGATGTGGCGGGTAACACGGGGCAAGGCCAGGGGGCGGCTGGTACCTGGGAACTGATGCCCACCATCCTGATAAAGCAAGTATTCCCGAGCGCCGGTAGGGGTCTCGACCTTGCTCAGGCACAGATGATCGAGCACCTGCCTGTATTCCAGGCGCCAGCTTGCATGCTCGGCGGTTGGCAAAACAACCGATTCGACCCAGTCGGTGTTGATCAGGTTCATCACATAGCGGGCGAAGGGCTGGCCGTCATCGCCCTGGTAAGGCCGTTCGCGCAACTCGATGCGGCCATCCTTGCGCTCTACTTCCAGAAGGATCTGCCCGCTGCCATCGGTGATCGAGCTGAGCATCATGTAGGCCGGGTTGAACGGCTGGTACGCCAGGCTGATGTGGTGCCCTGTCGCCGAATAGATCTGCACCGGCAGGGCGATGCGCCCGGTCATCCCGCCCATTTCTTCGAGAATTTCCACCACGCCAGAACGGTGTACCACCCGATAACGCGCGTTGCCACCAGGGCCGGCAGGTTCGCGATACAAATGAAAGTGCGCCAGCAGTTGCTCGCGCAGGTGCAGGCGGTTGCCGGCGGTTCCGGTGACCTTGAAAGTTTCACCGGTAGAGGTGGTGACGACTTGGTTGTGCGCAGTGAACTGGGTCAGTGACAGGTTCCAACCTTTGCCCCACCCAGAGTCGCTCTTGTTGAGCGGGCTGAAGTTGAGGCTGAGTTCCGGGTCGGGGCCCTGGAAGTCATTGGCGCGCAGGTCGGGAAGTTTGATCGACAACGTGTACTGGCCGGTGCGCGTATCGACACCGTTTTCCATGAAGCTCATGAAGTTAAGGGCGTTGGAGTGAATTGAAGGTTCTGAGCTCATGGTGGTGTGTCTCATCGTGTGCATGAGGAATGAACAAAGGCGTTTCAACTTTCAATGCGCCCATGCTGTACAGAGCTGGAACATGACAGCGCGGTGCTGCGGTACGGATCGACAGTAGTTGAAGTTACCTGGGCTGGCACCTAGCAGTTTTGCCAGGTGTCGAGCCACAGGGCGGGTGTTATATCTAGCTCAAGTTGCCGATTGGCCCTGTGTTGCAACGGAGACGCCACAATGGAAATGCCAGAGGTCGCGCACCTTGATGAAAGAAGTAACTCGGTCAGCCTGGATGCACTAGGCGATGCCGAGCTGGAGACCTGGATCAAATACCCCGGTATCGCCGAAGGGGATTACGTACGTGTCAACTGGCGAGGGTGCAGGGCGGACAATACGGCCGATGATATCTTTGGGGCTCGCCAAGTCCTTCGCCTGGACCCCGTAAAGGGCTGGGTGTTTCCAATCGCTAACGACAAAGTCAAGGCCTTGCGCGGTGGTCAGGTTTTCTACTCGTACATGCGAGTGACTGATGCAGGCGAGCCGCTCAGTGAGGAGTCCCTGCGTCGGGCCTTCTATGTCCAGCGGCCGGACGAAGGCTACTGGTCATTACCGGTTCCCCACCTTCAGGACGCCCATCAGGGGAAAATCGATGCCAGTGCGCTGAACCCTGAGGGCGTGCTGTTGGCGACAGCGCCGTATGCGGCCATGAGCGAAGGTGACGAGATTACGCTGACCTGGACGCCTTTCTATACCGAAACTGCAGAGGGCACGCCGGTTCAGCAGGAATATGTAGTTGAGGAGCGCGACATCGGTCAGCCACTGTTGTGGCACCTGGAATATGGCGATGTATACAACTACCTGTATGGTTACGGTTTGTTGCAATACCGCATCAAGTACGCCAGCGGTACTAGCAGCGAGTCCTTGGTGCAGCGCTTCGAAATCGTCTGGCCCGAACCTGAATCTGAACCCGAACCCGAACCCACCGACCCGGCACCCGCGCCACTGTTGCCGCCACCCCGCATCGACGGGCATACGGGGGGCGCCCTGGACCCCGATGACGAAGCCTATCAAGACGGGGTGTGGTTGGAACTGGAGGTTGACCCGCAGATGCGAGTCGGTGATTCGTTGATGCTCTACGCCGTGGGGCCTCAAGTGACATTGCGAAGCCTGCGCGCGGATGTGAGCTCCCTGGACGGCAAGCGGGTTGCCGTGCTTTTGGACCGCGCGTGGCTGCAGAGCGACGAGAACCGTGGCAAGCAGGTTACTTTCAGCTATGAATTTGCGCGGCAAGGCGTGCAGAAGCGCTCCCAGGTGCTCACTGTGATACTGCAACGCAAACTCCACCTGCCGCTGCCGGTAATCAAACATGCAGTGCAGGAGCCTGGTGATGAGTCGCACCAAGCCACGGTCCACCCACGCAACCTGGGCAGTGGGGCTGAAGTCAGGATTCCGCAGGATGCAGAACTCGGCGAGGGAGAGGTGCCTGCGCCGCAGATCAGGCTCCACTGGCAGGGACACGGCAGCACAGGGAACGTCATCGTGCCTCAGCCTGCTTCTGGCGACCGGCGCTTGTTCAGGGTGCCGCGATCGGCAATGGCGGCCAACCTGGGCAGGCGGCTTGACGTGTACTACACCCTCACGCGTCACGGCGAGGCGCCTAGGGAGTCGCAAAAGTTTGACTTGCGGGTGGCCGATTTCGACAGCGCAAGTTACCTCCCTATCCAGGTTTCAGGCGTTGAAAACGGGCAGTTGAAATTGAGCGAAGTTCCAACGCATGGGGCCCTCTGCACGCAGGACAGTTGGACGTTCATGGCAGAAGGGCAATTGCTCGGCATCCAGGCAGAGGGTGAGCCGAGAACCGGTAAACCCGCCACTCATGTTCTACGCCCGCGCACGGCGGAAGTGACCGAGGATGAGTACTATGACGGCAGCATTGAAGCGCTTCTTCCCATACAGTTTCTCGAAGGCCTGAATTTGAACAGCACCCTGAGACTGACAGCATCTGCCAGTTTCGATGACGGTGAGACGTGGCGAGACTTTCGGTCTGCCGATATTAAACTGATTGGCTGAAATATAATTAATTTCGGAGGTTACCCGTGTCGAATAATTCGAAGGCGGCGCTGCTGGCGTGGCTTCAAGCCGGCGATCGAATGCTGAACTGCGATTCGATCTTTGCCATTAAAAAGGACAAGGCCAACCCCTTGTTGATCCAGGAATATATAAGGCGTTTTCACACAGGCTCCTACCTGGAGCCGATCAACGGCGAAACGCCTGCGGACAATGGTTATAAAGTTTATATGCAAAACTTTATCCTGGATCATCCGCGCTTGTCTTTTGACAACGCCGAAATCACAAGCTCGCGGGCCAGCCTGCGCATGAAGATCGTTGGCGGTAACCAGGTAGGGTTGAAGAAGGTCGGTGCACACTGGTATCCCCAGCGCATTGACCGGATTGAACCCCTGGTGGGCCCGGAGTTGCGCCTGCGCCTTGAGCTTGCCGACGTGCCAGGCTATGTGAATGAGGAGGCAGGCCTGATCCTCGATTTGCGCAACAGTGATGATTTTGTGGTGACCTTCTCCGATTCCAGACGTATTCGAGAATTGGGAGGCGATTTTTTCAAGACCTTGTTCAAGGCGTTGCCCGACAGCAAACGCATCTGGTCACTGGGGCGTATCGAGCAAGGTAATGATGAACTGCTTCGACCCGAGTCGTTCCGACTGTTCACTCAGCGTAATCCGGCGGTCGATCCTTCGCCGATGGAAGAGGATGATGAAGATGTTGATGGCGCGGTAGTTGGGTTGATCAGCATGGTTGCAGGCAGCGGGCAGCCAGATATACCAGGGCCGGAATACCGCTACTTGATCCCTGATGACAGTGACGTTTACTCGGCCAGTGTGCTTTTCGAGCGCAAACGCGTGGCGCTTGCGACCGTCATCAGGCTCCTTCCGCGTGACATTTTCAAGAACGTGAAATTCAAGATTGAGCGGACGCCAAACGGTGAGATGTCAGCGATCGCAACGGCGGGGGAGTTGGCCTTTCTGTCAGAGCGCAAGACATTTAGCTACCAAAGCGAAAACGCTAAAGGCAGCGTTCACTGTGAAATTGATGCTCTTCTGGTTACCGATAAAGTTCCCCTTGCAGGCATTTTGAAAATCAACGTGGTGGCAGATCGCGTCACGCTGGAACTGTTGATTGATCGGCATGAAGTTTTCACCCAACTGGAGGCGTACCGGGAAGTCAGCTACGCACCGCACCCCTGGGTGAACCAGGATTTTGTCGTGGGCATCTGGAAGTGTGAAACCAGATTAACAGTGCGCGGTGAATGGCGGATGAAGGATCTTCACGGCGCCACGTTGGAGTTGTCCAGCTTTATCGCACAACCAGGAATGCTCAAGTCCCCTGAGCGGCTCTTCCCATGGGAGGGGGAGTCGACGGGAGGGGCGCTGGATGTGAATCATATGATGTTTGTCCTGCTGCTCCCTTACACGTCCTACCTCGACATAGGCGACTTGAGAGCTTTTGGGCCGATCAGGGCCGCGCTCGCCAAGGACCTTGCCACCCAGTTACGTATGGATGAAGTGGTCGAGCAAACCATCAAGCTGAATTTCGGTGGCGCAATTTTGAGCCGCGAACAGCATATGCCCAATGACATCATCTGTTTCGGCCACGTCGACCCGCGGTCGACCACGTTCACCGTGACGCCGCTGGAAAAGATCCTGGTCCACGGCGACAAGTTGCAGCTTGCATGCGTGCCTGCGCAAGCCGGTGTGAAGTGGTCGGCCGAGTCGGTCGAGGGGGCGACGGACGACGCGGGCCATTTCGATCAGCATGCCAACGGCTTGTACTTGGCGCCGGGCAGCACAGGCATTCAGGGTGAGTTCACCCGAGTGCGGGTCACCGCCACGGATCCGGTCAGCGGTTTTTTCAGTTCAGCACTGCTCACCGTGGTCAAACACGCCCTTCAGGTCAGCCCTTTGCTGGACGTATGTCAATCGGGCGACGAGGGGGTCAGCCTCAAGGCCGAGCACGTGACCGGTGGTGAACTGCAATGGCGCATCCTGGGCTCACAACCCTTTGGCAAGCTGGCGCATCCGACCGGCACGGCCAACACCTATCACCCTGGCAAGGACGTGGTGGGGAAATCGTTCGTGGTCGAGGAGGTGGAGGTGCGCAACAGCCTGACCGATGAACGCCGGACGCTATGTATCGTCACCCAGATGACCGGGAACCGCCCCGCTGATGTGCTGGTGGACGAACGCGATGACAAGTTGGGCAGAGTCTGGCTTTCCATCAGTGC
>NZ_JABMCW010000317.1:0-6071 GCF_013179705.1 Pseudomonas sp. CM25
GGCAGAATAGAATTCCTGTTCGGACAGCGCAGACTCGAGGCTGGAGTCTTCCCATACACGCATATAATGTGTCTGCAGCAGATGTGCTGTGAGCCCTTCACGGTTTAACAGATTTCGCCAGGATGGCACTGCAAGGTTCAGCAAGTTCGCAAGCGCAGTACGGCCTTTATCTACCGAGTCTTTACGGGCAGCGAGAGCAAAGCGAATCATCCATGGCAGGCTCTGGGGCCAATGCTTTACCGGAACGGCCAATGCGCCATGGGGATCTCGCAACATCGACCATGCATGGCGTATGTTTTCAGCCGTGGCCAACGGCTCGATGAGTTCGCTGGCAATGAAACCGGCATTGCCATATGACGCCCCGTGACCAGGCTTTCCGTGTTCCAGCAACGTAACTTGGGCACCACAACTGAGCAGCTCCAACGCCGTGCAAAGGCCAATCAAGCCTGCGCCAATCACTACATAACTATTGTGGGAATCCATGGAAAGACCTCTGATGTTGGTGCGGCCTGCTCAGCGGCGCGGATGCCGCGGTCCAAACGCTTTGAGTTATGGATCGCGTAAGTCGATATTCACGCATGCTTGTCGAGGAAGGTGTCGTAAGCAAGCGATGCGGCGGCCAGGTCTTCCAGGGCTGTACCGACTGCCTTGAATAAGGTGATTTCAGATGCGCTCGTGCGACCAGGGTGCTGATTTCTGCAGAGCTGCTCTAAGGTGGCGGCAACTTGCTGTTCGCTGAAAACGCCCGTTTCCATTGGCGCAAGCACGTCGCCGGCTTTGAGCAGTGCTTCGCTGGTGTCGATGAACACTGTGCTTTTTTGGAAACATTCATCATCGCTCTCACGCATGGCTGGCGTGAAGCTACCAATGAGATCCAGATGGGTACCTGGTCTGAGCCATTCACCCTGAATCAAAGGTGCATTGGACAGGGTTGCGCAAGTGATGATGTCTGCTTTCTGCGCGGCATCAGCAAGGTCATCCATGGCTTGTGCATTGATGCCCTGGGCGCGAAGCTTGGTCACCAAGGCGTCTGCTGCTTCGCGCCGCAGATCCCATACAAACACGCGCTCAATAGGGCGTACGGTTCGGTAGGCATCAGGCAACAGGCTGCCAACGCGGCCGGCACCGACGACCAGTAGCGTATTCGAGTCTGGGCGGCTCAGCCTTTTTGCTGCGAGTGCTGAAGCTGCCGCTGTGCGTCTGGAGGTGATCACATCTCCATCCAGGATCGCCAATGGCGCTCCGGTGACAGCATCGTACAAAATGAAAACCGAATGCAGCCCTGGCAGGCCATGGACGTGATTATTCGGGAAGATGGAAACGGTTTTAACGCCTAGCCGCTTTCCTGGCTGCCATGCCGGCATGAGCAGGAGGATGCCATCTTCGCCAGAATTGTTGCCTGCGATGGAGTGATTGTGCCGCAGCGGAACCTCGCATCCCTCTTGGAAATAGGCTTCCAGGGCCTGGATGAGCTGCTCAAAAGGGAGCAGTGCAGTTGTTTGGTGGCTAGAGAGGACGTGCATGTTATGCTCCGGTCGGTGCAGGAATGATTCCTCATCCTGCTTGTTTTTTTCGTATGGGAAAATTTATAGCGCAAAAGAAAATGCACGTCCAGAGCTTTGTCGGGCGCGCTGCGCGGAACACCTCATGAATACAGAACATGATCAAATCGCCTCGGCGCAAAGCGGGCAGGAACTCTCCAGTAGTGTCTTGGCTGGAAAACTGAGATGGCTGCGTCGTCAGGCCAATATGACGCTCCAGCAGCTCAGTCAACGCTGCGCGATCTCTGTGTCTGCGCTTTCTAAGATAGAAAATGACCAGTTGTCGCCCACCTACGAGAAAATCGCTGCGTTGGCGTTGGGACTGGGTGTGGATGTCGGTGAGTTGTTCAGCCCGACCACCAAAGCATCAGCGCTTGGGCGCAGAAGCGTGACCCGTAGAGGCCAGGGAGTCACGCATGAAACCGATCAGTACCGCTACGAGATCCTTCATGCTGATTTGGCTGAAAAGAGATTCGTACCGCTCGTGACGACGATCAAGGCCCATGATCGCGCCGACTTCCCGCGTCTGCTCAGTCACGATGGGGAAGAGTTACTTTATGTATTGAGTGGCCAGGTGGTCTTGCATACAGATCTCTACGCTCCATTAGAGTTGGGGCCAGGAGATTCTTGCTATATCGACAGCACAATGGGGCACGCATGTATTTCCGGATCCGGGGCGGATGCGACCATTCTTTGGATCAGCTCTCATGCTGATCTTCGGTAGATGGCAGTCGCCTGTTCCTGAAGTAAGCCGGCGAGTCCAACCACAAGTGTACCGTCCTGCAGCTGGGTGGAAAGAATCCGGCTGCGGTCATGAACACCTGCGAAGACCTTGACGAAGTGACCCAATACGTTATCGCTGGTGCGTTCTGAAGCAGGGATGAGAACGGTTCCGCTTCCTCTCGTCTGATCGTGTACCAGGACGTGAAAGACCAACTGCTGGGGCTGATCGACACCTGGAGGACTGGAATCTGGGCAACCCGCTCGAGCCGGGCAAACGCCTGGACGCGATGGCCAGCAAGTCGCACTTCGAGCAATCCGCGTTGTTCTGAACGGATTGATTCAAAGGTGAAGTGTTCCACAGGCGTGCATTGAATATCACAGTGGATACAGATCCGTAACCCGGCGGGTATGTTAGGTGTTTTTAATCAGATAATTGACGAACAACCGAAACAACTCAGCGTTTCCGGTTAAGCCTAGCCTCTGCCAGATGTTGTGTCGGTGCACCTTCACCGTGCCCTCGGAGATCTCCAGCTCGCGGGCGATCGACTGACTGCTATGCCCTTGCAGGATCAGCTTTGCCACACGCCGCTGGGTTTCAGTCAGTTGGCCCTGAAGGATATCGACGAAAGCATCTTCCAACTGGCTATCGGACTCCTGCGGGTTTGCCAGGTCATCGGCATGAGCCAGGCGCAGATGCTGGCTGAGAATGGCATCAATCACTGGCGTCAACGCTGCCAGCCGCAGCGCTTCTTCGGCCTTGAACGTGCCCTTGTCCAGGCCACGCATCAGCGAATAAACCAGTGCGGTTCGAGGCCTTACCGGCACAATGAAACCGATCTCCTCGATCAGGCTGCCGTGGTGCGACGAGACGCAGGGGTGAATGTCCTGGGAGATGGAAAAGCCTGAGGCGAAGAAGCTGTCTGGGGCTAGTTCGCGCATGCGCCACAGGCCGGCCGGGTGGTTGTTGGTACAGGCGACGTAGAACGGATCGAGCAGGTAACCGCCACGCAGGTAGGCTTTCAACGTACGCTCGGCGACTCGCTGGTTGTAGCCGTCATGAATTAGGAGCGCAGGCTGGTTGAACCGAAACAGGTAGGCGCAGCTCATGTCGAAGTCGACCACGTCCTTGAGCGCGATGTCTAGGGTCGGGCCCAGTGCGTCGCTGCCGATGCTGCGAATGACCGCCCCCAGGTGATTGGCGTTGTCGCTGTTCATTGTGGTTGCCCGTGCGGTGTGGGAGAAGGCACAAATGCCGCCCGGCTTCGCAAGCCCGGACAGCATTGAACGATGCCCGGCCCTGTCAGTGCAACGGTGCATTGGAGGGCAGCAGGCTGGCCTCTTCTTCCTGGTGGCCGAGCTCCAGTGCCTTGGGCACTGCTAGCCAGTAGGCCAACAGCATGCCCAGCAGTCCACCGGCGAGTTTGCCGATGATCAGCGGCCCGATCAGCGTAGGCTGGAAGTTGGCCGAGTAGGCCAGATGATCACCAAAGGTGAAGGCGGCGCACACGGCAAAGGCAATTACCAATACCTTGTCTTTCGGCGGCATTTCGGCCACCAGGCGGAACATGGCCAGGATGTTGGCTGAGGCCGCGAGAATGCCAGCGGCACCTACCGGCGACAGGCCGAGTTTCGACGCCACCTTTTCGATCGGCTGCGACAGGAACCGCTTGATCAGGTACACCATCGGGAACGCACCACAGAGCATGATGCCCACATAGCCGGCAATTTCCAGCGCTCGGAACTGGTCTTCCTTGTCGGCGATGATCGGGGCGAAGCCCCAGTCACCGAACAGCGAAGTGAACGCACCGGTGAAGTACTCGACGATCGAAGCCACCAGCACCAGGGTCACGGCTGCGTACATCAACTGCCCCAGCTTGAGGAACAGGCTGACCATGAGGTTGGGCAGATAGCACAGCGCTGTCGCCAGTGCCAGGCAGAATAGGATCAGCGGCGACAGGTTGCGCAGCAGGGTCGGCAAGGTGAAGTGCAGCGCCTGCGTCGCGGCGCCTGCCGTGGCGATGTCCGGACGCACACCCAAGCCCATGGCCTGCATGCCCATGGCGATCAGCACGATGCTGATCGGGATGCTCAGCAGTCCGGTCATGATGCCCAGCGCCATGTATTTGTGGTCGGCCTTGTTGAGCATGGCCAGGCCTACCGGGATGACGAAGATCACCGTCGAACCGCACTGGAAACCGATGATCAGGCCGAGGATCCAGCCTTCGGGGCTATGCGACAGTGCTTGGGCCAGCTGGTAACCGCCAAGGTCCGAGGCGATGAAGATCGGCCCGGCAATACCGGCATCGGCGCCCACGGCCAGGAACAATGGGCCGATGAATTGGGTGATGAAACTGGAAATGAATGGGATTGCGGCCATGATTCCGGCCACCGGGATGAAGATCGGCCCGATGCTGTGCAAGCCGGCAGTGAACTCCTTGGCCAGTTCGGATTCCGCGTTGATGATCGATGCGATCGCGCCGATCACGGCGCACACCATGATCACGTAGATGACGTAAGTGCCTATGTTTTCCATCTGCTGCCTCTGTCTTGTTGGAATTGGCTTGGGGGCAGAGTTGAAGGGTGCTGAATGTTGTTCTTGTTAGTGGCCGGCAGCGTACTGCAGGCCGGGCATTACATGGCGGTGTAGGCGTTGTCGACGAATAGGTGCGAGCCGCTGACGAAGCTCGATTCGTCACTGGCCAGGAACAGCGCGGCGTTGGCCACTTCGGTCGGATCGCACAGTCGCCCCTGCATGGTTTTGATCGCTTCCTCGGAAGCGTCTACACCATAACCGCGCAAGAGATCGATTTCGCGGCGGCCATGGGCGGTGCCGATGAAGCCCGGGCAAATGGCGTTGCTGCGGATATTCTGATCTCGATATTCCACGGCCAGAGCGCGGGCGAACATGTGACAGGCACCCTTGGTGGTGCAATACAGCACCTCCATCGGCGTGCCGACCACCGCCGAAATCGACGAGGTGCAGATTACACTGCCGCCGCCCGCTGCGAGCATGCCTGGCAATACCGCCTTGGTGACCAGGAACATGCTTTTTACATTCACGCTCATCAGTCGGTCCCATTCGGCTTCTCTGGTCTCCAAAAACGGACCGGCGGCGATGATGCCGGCGTGGTTCATCAGTACCGTAACAGGACCGAAGTGCGCCTGGGCCTGTGTCACGGCGCGGTGCACCTGGTCGGCCTTAGACACATCGGCCGCGACGAACAGCGCCTGACCGCCTTCGGCATTGATCCGCGACGCCACAGCTTCGCCCTGGCTGTGCGGCAGATCGAGGATTACCACCTTGGCGCCTTCGGCGGCGAACAGTTCCGACGCGGCCAGGCCGCAACCGCCTGCGCCACCGGTAATGAGTGCCACCTTGCCTTTCAATCGATCCATGGGTGTATTCCTCGGTTGTTGTGGTTGTACTTCCAAACTAAAACCGAGGGTCAGGGGCGTAGATATACCTAAGGGTATATACCCCGGATCTTGATTAGACTTATGCTCTTTGCAGCAAACATTACCGCTCGACGCTGCTCCATCGAGTGCGGTCCATGAACATCACCTACTACCCATTTACCTTGGCATATCAGGTGAGAAATTCCACGGCAGCAGCGCTTCGTGGTCTTCTTCTGAAGATGCACGCGGCGGCCGCTCTAG
Source organism: Pseudomonas sp. CM25 (assembly GCF_013179705.1). Taxonomy (NCBI): domain Bacteria; kingdom Pseudomonadati; phylum Pseudomonadota; class Gammaproteobacteria; order Pseudomonadales; family Pseudomonadaceae; genus Pseudomonas; species Pseudomonas sp. CM25. Next base: position 5,922 of record NZ_JABMCW010000317.1, read on the forward strand.
TACGTGGCGCAGCCACGTATGGGGCTTCTGGCCGTTAACTTTGGCGGTCCCGACCAAGCTATAGATCGGCACGGAAACTGGGAGATCTCAACGGTGACCGGTGCGTAAGCACCGGGCGGAGCAGGAAAGGTCAAAACCCGTAACCCTGCT
>NZ_JABMCW010000318.1:0-6042 GCF_013179705.1 Pseudomonas sp. CM25
ATCCGAGTCATCGCCGCCCACATGGTCGCGCAGCATCAGCAGCATGCCGAGTGCGGAACTGTCGATGTAGGTGGCGTCGCTGAGGTCGACGACCACCGAATCTGGCTTGCTGATGCGTTCGTAAGCCTTGCGAAATTCCTGGTGTTTGCCGAAGTCGAAGCGCCCTTTGATCTTGATCGTCAGTTTTTTCCCGTCCGGCGAAATATCCGTATCGACTGCCATGCTAGCGATTCCTTCGATGATGGCGAATGCAACTCCATTAAGGTTTAGCAGGCCGCTGCAGGTGTAGCAAGGTCATACCTGTACCGGCCCTATCGCCGGCAAGCCAGCTCCCACAGGTGCGGCGCAAGGCCTGAGCCCTGCGCAATTCCTGTGGGAGCTGGCTTGCCGGCGATAGGGCCGGTACAGGCTAAAGGTGATTCTGCCGCGGCAGGCGCTGGGAAAGCTCGTCCAGCAAGCGCTGCTCGCGCTTGTCTTCGGCGCGCCGGGCCTCGTCCATATAGCGCTGCACCAGTTTGCGCAAACCTTCCACCCGGGCATAGGCCTGCTGCCAGGTGCCGCGGGCGTTGTTGAGGTTGTTCTGGTGCCACACCAGGCTCTGGCGCTGCTGGGTCATGGCCGTTTCCAGCTGCCCCAGGAAGCGCTGGTAATTGACCAGCCAGCTGCCATTGACGCCCTGCCCGCCGCGGTTGATCCACTGCAATTGGTAATCCTCGCGAAAACGCTCCAGTTCGGCCAGCTTGGCCTGCGCCGTGGTCACCTGCTGCTGGAAATGCCCAAGGCGCTGCGCTGCCTTGCGCTCGGCCTCCTCGGCCATGTCCACCACCGGCGCCAGGCGCGCGGCGCGCCCAGGCAGCGCCATGGCCTATCAGCCCGCCGGGGGCGAGAAGATCGCCCCCAGCTGGTCGCGGCTCTGCGCCATGCCCACGTTCTCGCGCAGGCCTTGGCGCAAGAACTCCACCAGCCTGGATTGCAAGGCAATCGCCAGGTCGGTTTCCGGGTCGCCGCCGGGCACGTAGGCGCCCACGCTGATCAGGTCACGGCTTTGCGACAGGCGCGACCACAACTGCTTGAACTTCTGCGCCTGGCGCAAATGATCGGCATCGACCACCTGCGGCATGACCCGGCTGATCGAGGCCTCGATATCGATGGCCGGGTAATGGCCTTCCTCGGCCAGCCGGCGCGACAGCACGAAGTGGCCGTCGAGCACACCCCGCGCCGAGTCGGCGATCGGGTCCTGCTGGTCGTCGCCTTCGGACAGCACGGTGTAGAACGCAGTAATCGAACCACCACCCGCCTCGCCGTTACCGGCCCGCTCCACCAGCTTGGGCAGCTTGGCGAATACCGACGGTGGGTATCCCCGGGTGGCGGGCGGCTCGCCGATGGCCAAGGCAATTTCCCGCTGGGCCTGGGCAAAGCGGGTCAAAGAGTCCATCAGCAACAGCACATTCTTGCCCTTGTCGCGGAAATATTCGGCAATACGCGTGCAGTACATGGCGGCACGCAGGCGCATCAGTGGCGCATCGTCGGCGGGCGACGCCACCACCACCGAGCGCTTGAGGCCTTCTTCACCGAGGATATGCTCGATGAATTCCTTCACCTCGCGACCGCGCTCGCCGATCAGGCCAACCACGATGATGTCGGCTTCGGTGAAGCGGGTCATCATGCCCAGCAACACCGATTTACCTACCCCGGTACCGGCGAACAGGCCCAGGCGCTGGCCACGACCGACGGTGAGCAGGCCATTGATGCTGCGGATACCCACGTCCAGCGGCTTGCTGATGGGGTCGCGGTTGAGCGGGTTGATCACCGGGCCGTCCATCGGCACCCAGTCCTCGGCCTTCATCCCGCCTTTGCCATCCAGCGCGCGGCCGGCGCCATCGAGCACCCGGCCGAGCATGCTCATGCCCATCGGCAGCCGGCCGCCGTCATCCAGCGGCACCACCCTGGCGCCCGGGGCGATGCCGACGATGCTGCCGACCGGCATCAGGAATATCTTGGGCCCGGCAAAGCCCATGACTTCAGCCTCTACCTGCACCGGGTGGTAGCTGTCGTCATTGATCACCAGGCAGCGGCTGCCTACGGCGGCGCGCAGCCCTTCGGCTTCCAGGGTGAGGCCGACCATACGCAGCAGGCGGCCTTCGACAATGGGCTGGGTCGGCAGCTCGATGGCTTCGGCGTAGCTGCCGAGGCGCTTGCCGAAAGTGGTGCGTTCAAGGCGCATCCGGGCCATCCACAGAGCGCTCGAGCGGGGCATCCAGATCTACCGCCATGTCTGGCGCGGCCGGGTGCAGGGAATGGTCGTGCAGCTGGTCGAACAGTTGTGCCACGGCCTTCTCGATGCGGGTTTCCATGCTGGCATCAATGCGGCTATGGGCCGTCTCGATGCGACAGCCGCCGGGCAGCAGCGCGCTGTCTTCGAGCAGCCGCCAGTTTTCCTCATGGCGTTCCCGCAAGGCCTTGGCCAGCTCGAAATCCTGCGGGTTGAGGTGGATGCGGATATTGTCCGCGCCCATGGGCAGCAGCTTCAGCGCTTCGCGCAGCACCTGGGTGATCTGGCTGGAGTCACTGCGCAGTTCACGGCCGATTACCTGGCGGGTCATGTGCGCCACCAGGTGCACGAGGGATTTCTCGATCTGCGTGTCCTGCTCGGCGATGGGCTCCATCAAGTTGGCCATCAGCCGCTCAAGACCGACCAGCTTCGCCTTAAGGGCCTCTTCGGCTTCCTGGCGAACCTTCAGCTGGGTGCTGTGGAAGCCCTCGCGCTCACCGGTGGCGAAACCTTCGTTGTAGGCTTCCTGGCGGATGGCCTCGAGTTCTTCCAGGGTCAGTGGCTGGACTTCTTCCAGCGGCACTTCCTCGACTTCCTCCTCGATCACCTCGGGTTCCGGATCGGGCTCGGGTATGTGCTCGGGCTGCGGGTCGAAGCTGGGCAGCGTCCACACGTCCACGCCTTCGAGGTCGCGGGCGCGGATCAGGTCGCTGGGGTGATGTTCTTTGGTGGACATGTTTTCAGATACTCAAAAGCCAGCAGCAACCAACGCGCCCCCTGTAGGAGCGGCCTTGTGTCGCGAAAGGGCTGCAGAGCAGCCCCAGATTTCAGCTTCGCAGTAGCTATAGTCGGGGCTGCTTCGCAGCCCTTTCGCGACACAAGGCCGCTCCTACAGGGACCGCGTCGCCCTCTGGATCAGATCATTTCCTCGGCGCCTTTGCCGCCGAGCACGATCTCGCCGGCCTCGGCCATGCGGCGGGCGATGGTGAGGATTTCCTTCTGCGCCGTTTCCACGTCGCTGACCCGCACCGGCCCCTTGGCCTCCAGGTCGTCGCGCAGCAGCTCCGAGGCACGCTTGGACATGTTCTTGAAGATCTTGTCCTTGACCCGCTCGTCGGCGCCCTTGAGCGACACCACCAGCACGTCGGACGACACTTCGCGCAGCAGTGCCTGGATACCGCGGTCGTCGACATCGGCCAGGTTGTTGAAGACGAACATCAGGTCTTCGATCTGCTCCGACAGGTCGCTGTCGATTTCGCGGATCGCGTCCATCAGTGCACCTTCCACCGAACTGTCGAGGAAGTTCATGATGTCGGCGGCGCGCTTGATGCCGCCCAGGGTGGTGCGCGCAGCGTTGGAGTTGCCCGAGAACTGCTTCTCGAGGATCTGGTTCAGCTCTTTCAATGCCGCCGGCTGCACGGTGTTCAGCGACGACACGCGCAAGACGATGTCCAGGCGCACCTTGTGGTCGAAATTGCTCAGCACTTCACCGGCCTGGTCGGGGTCCAGGTAGGCCACCACGATGGCCTGGATCTGCGGGTGCTCGTAGCGGATCACGTCGGCCACGGCGCGTGGCTCCATCCACTTCAGGCTGTCCAGGCCGCTGGTGTTGCCGCCCAGCAGGATGCGGTCGACCAGGCCGTTGGCCTTGTCTTCGCCCAGCGCCTGGTTGAGCATCTTGCGGATGTAGGCATCCGAGCCCACCCCCAGGCTGGTCTGGTCGCCGACGATGTCGACGAACTCGCTCATCACCTGCTCGACCTGGTCACGGTGCACATTGCCCATCTGCGCCATGGCCACGCCCACCCGCTGCACTTCCTTGGGGCCCATGTGCCGCAGCACCTGGGCGGCATCGGTCTCGCCCAGCGAGAGCAGAAGGATCGCCGCTTTGTCGACGCGGCTCAGCTTGGCGGTAACGGCTCGGTTATCACTCATCGGCGTTGATCCAGTCTTTCACGACCTGGGCAACACGGCCCGGGTCTTCGGCCACCAGGCCTTTGATTGCGTTGAGCTGTGCCTCGTAACCCTCGCTCGGGCTAGGCAGCAGAATGCTTGTCGGGCCACCCAGGCTGACGCGATCGTTGGCCAGTTCGCCATCGAGCCCCATCATGCCGCCCAGCTCCATGTCGCTATCCGGGGCAGCCTGCTTGCCGCCCCCTGTGATGTTGTTAAGCACCGGCCGCAGCACGCCGAACACCAGCACCAGGATGAACACCACGCCCAGCACCTGCTTGACGATGTCCCAGAACCACGGCTGCTGGTAGAAGGCGATCTCGGCGATTTCTTCGCCACGGTCGACGGCGAACGGCACGTTGATCACCGTCACGCTGTCGCCCCGGCTGGCGTCGAAGCCGACGGCGTCCTGCACCAGGCGGGTAAAGCGCGCCAGATCCTCGGCAGCCCACGGCGCACGAGTGGTGTCGCCAGTAGCCGGGTCGATCTTGACCTGGTCGTCCACCACCACAGCCACCGACAGGCGGGTCATGCGCCCCTGCTGCTGGCGGGTGTGGCTGATGGAACGGTCCAGCTCGAAGTTTCTGGTGCTTTGCTGGCGCTTGTCCGCAGGGTACGGCGCGAGCATCGGCTGGCCGGTGGCCGGGTCCATGATCTGCTGGCCGTTGGCATCCACCAGCGGCTGACCTGGCTGAATGGCGGCGGCCGGGGTGGCCGCGCCACCGGTGGTCTGCGGGGCCGAGGCAGCGCCGGGCGGCTGATTGCTCAGAGCGCCGGGTACGCCCTGCGGCCCTTGGCTGCTGGCGCGCTGCTCGTCCACCGACTGCTCGCTGCGCAACGCCGGCTGGTCGGGGTTGAACTGCTCGGCAGTCGATTCGACAGCGCTGAAGTCCAGGTCGGCAGACACTTCGGCCTTGTAGCGATCATTGCCCAGCACCGGTTGCAAGATATTGCGCACGCGCTGGGTCAGCATGCTTTCCATGCGGCGGCTGTAGTCGTACTGCTTGCCGGCCTCGGTCAGTGCCGAATCCTGCAACTGCTCGGACAGCAAGGTGCCCTTCTGGTCGACCACGGTGACCTGTGACTTGTCCAGCTCCGGCACGCTGGTGGCGACCAGGTTGACGATGGCCATCACCTGCCCGGCTTCCAGGGCACGGCCCGGGTACAGCTCAACCAGTACCGAGGCGCTGGGCTTGCGTTCGTCACGCACGAACACCGAGCTTTTCGGGATGGCCAGGTGCACGCGGGCAGCCTTGACGTTGTTCAGGCTGGACACGGTGCGCGCCAGTTCGCCTTCCAGGCTGCGGCGGTAGCGGGTGGCTTCCATGAACTGGCTGGTGCCCAGGCCCTGCTCCTTGTCGAGCAGCTCGAAACCGACATTGCCGTCGCTCGGCGCCACGCCGGCGGCAGCCAGTTTCAGGCGCGCACGGGAGAGGTCGTCGGCCTTGACCAGCAGCGCGCCGGAATTGGGTTCAACGTTGTAGGGGATGTCGGCAGCGGCCAGGGTGTCCATGACCTGCTTGGTGTCCATGCCCGACAAGCTGCCGTACAGCGGCCGGTAGTCGGGTTGTTGCGACCACAGCACCACGGCAAAGCCGATCGCCACGCTGGCGGCCAGGCCGACCATGAGGCCGACCTGACGCAGCATGGGCATCTTCGCGATGTTTTCCAGGGACGCCATGCCGAACAGCGGCGGCTTGGCCGCCGGCGAGCCGGTTTTGGCAGGGGCGTTGTCGACGACTGCTTCAGCCATGGGTTACATCCGTCCTCAAACCGGCATCTGCATGATGTCCTGGTACGCCTGGACCAGCTTGTTG
>NZ_JABMCW010000319.1:0-6030 GCF_013179705.1 Pseudomonas sp. CM25
ACTGCCCGTGCTGGTGCTCACTGCCCGCGATGCAGTCACCGACCGCGTCGATGGCCTGCAGGCCGGCGCCGACGACTACCTGCTCAAGCCCTTCGACCTGCGCGAACTGGCCGCACGCCTGCATACCCTGCTGCGGCGGGTGGCCGGGCGGGCGGTGAATGGGATCGAGCACGGCCCGCTGCACTATGACCCGAGCAGTTGCGTGGCCACCCTGGCCGGCCACCCGGTCGACCTGTCCCGCCGTGAGCAGGCGCTGCTTCAGGCCCTGTTGCAGAACCCCGGGCGAGTGCTGTCCAGCGAGCAACTGAAAGACTGCGTGTACGGCTTCAGTGACGAGGTCGAGAGCAATGCCCTGAACGTGCATATCCACCACCTGCGGCGCAAGCTGGGTAACGGCATCGTCGAAACCGTGCGCGGCCTGGGCTACCGGCTGGGCCCGGCGCAGGCGCCGGAAGAGGCAGCATCATGAGCCTGCGGGTACGTCTGAGCCTGATCCTGGGCAGTGCCTTCGTGATCATCTGGGCGCTGGCTGCCGCCTGGATGCTGCGTGACCTGCGCCAGCAGATGATGTTTTCCCTCGACCAGCGCCTGGTGGCGTCGGCACGGATGGTCGCCGGGCTGATCGACCAGCTGCCGCAACCGCTCACCGCCAAGGGCGGCGAGGCGCATTTTTCCGCTGACCAGTTCAGCGTGCCAGACGGCATGGCCTGCCAGGTCAGCTCGCTGCGTGGCGAGATTCTGGCCAGCAACCACAAGCACGATGGCGCCATGGACGACGAGCGCAGTGGTTTCCGTGACCAGACCATCGACGACGCACGCTGGCGCACCTTCACCTACAACCACGGTGATGTACGCATCACCACCGCCGACCGGCACATGGAGCGCGAGGCGCTGAACCAGTCGATTCTGCTGGCGGCGTCGGCCCCGGTGTTGATGGCGCTGCTTGGCAGCCTGGGGTTGCTGTGGATCGGCCTGGGCAAGGGCCTCGAGCCGCTCAACCGCATGCGTGATGCACTGCGCCGACGGCGCGCAGACAGTGTCGAGCCGCTGCAGGTGGCCGGCATGCCCAGCGAGCTGCAGCCGTTGCTGGAAACCCAGAACCAGCTGTTCCTGCGCATTGCCCAGACCATCGAGCGCGAGCGGCGCCTCACCGACGACGCCGCGCATGAATTGCGCAGCCCGCTGACCGCGATCAAGACCCACCTGCAGGTGGCGCGCATGACCGACGGTGCCGTGCGCGAGCAGGCGCTGGAGCATGCCGAGCAGGGCACCGACCGCATGCACCGCACGCTGGAGCAGTTGCTGATGCTGGCGCGGGTGGAAGGCAGCCTGTCGTTCGAGGATGGCGTGCAGTGCAGCGCCGAGCAGGTGGCCCGCCAGGCCGTGCAGGATGCCGGGGGCGGTGACAACCGGCGCATCGTGTTGCGCCTGCCGGAGGAGGCCACGCAGATCTACCTGGGCATGCCCGCACCGCTGGCAGTGGCGGCGCTGCGCAACCTGCTGGACAACGCCCTGCGCCATGGCGGTGATGCGGCGGTGGAGCTGGACGTGCAGATGGCCGACGGGCAGGTGGGTTTCATGGTGCGTGACCATGGGCCGGGGATTGCCGAGGCGGACCTGGAGCACCTGACCGAGCGCTTCTGGCGTAATGGGCAGAGTGGTGGCTGCGGCTTGGGCCTGGCGATTGTGCAGGCGATCGTGCAGCGCTGTGCCGGGCACCTCAGGTTCGACAGCCGTAGCGACGGGTTGCGGGTGCTGTTGCAAGTGCCGGCGCGCCCGGGGCATTGATTTCGACCGCCGCGAAAGGGCCGGTGCAGGTAAAGCAAAATCCGGTAACAACGGCTAAATCCTCCCCGCACTCAAGCGTTTCCCAAGCGATAACCGCTCATTCGCTTGCTTGCGAGGATTCACCCATGTCCACCGCTTCCAGCCTTGCCCAGGTCCCGCCGGCCAGCGCGCCGCAGCCTTTGTACGAGTTCAACGATTCGCCGTTGCTGCAACGCCAGCAGCAGCAGGAGTCCAACGCCCGCAGCTATCCACGACGCATCCCGCTGGCGCTCAAGCGCGCCCGTGGCATCTATGTAGAGGATGTCGAAGGCCGCCAGTTCATCGACTGCCTGGCCGGCGCTGGCACCCTGGCGCTGGGCCACAACCACCCGGTGGTGGTCGAGGCAATCCAGCGGGTACTGGCCGACGAGCTGCCTCTGCATACCCTGGACCTGACCACGCCGGTCAAGGACCGCTTCGTACAGGACTTGTTCGGCATCCTGCCAGAAGCCCTGCGCCGCGAGGCCAAGGTACAGTTCTGCGGCCCGTCCGGCACCGACGCGGTGGAGGCGGCGCTCAAGCTGGTTCGCATCGCCACCGGCCGCAGCACGGTGCTGGCCTTCCACGGCGCCTACCATGGCATGAGCCAGGGCGCCTTGAGCCTGATGGGCAGCCATGGGCCGAAACAGCCGCTGGGGGCCTTGCTTGGCAACGGTGTACAGTTCATGCCGTACCCTTACGATTACCGTTGCCCGTTCGGCCTGGGCGGCGAAGCCGGGGTCAGGGCCAGCCTGCATTACCTGGAAAACCTGCTGCTCGATCCGGAAAGCGGTGTACCGCTACCGGCTGCGGTGATCCTTGAGGTGGTGCAGGGCGAGGGCGGCGTGGTTCCGGCCGCTATCGAATGGCTGAAGGGCGTGCGCCGTATCACCGAGCAGGCTGGCGTGGCGTTGATCGTCGATGAGATCCAGAGCGGCTTTGCCCGTACCGGGCGCATGTTCGCCTTCGAGCACGCCGGCATCGTGCCGGACGTGGTGACCCTGTCCAAGGCCATTGGCGGCAGCCTGCCGCTGGCGGTAGTGGTGTACCGCAAGTGGCTGGACACCTGGAAGCCAGGCGCACATGCCGGCACCTTCCGTGGCAACCAGATGGCCATGGCGGCGGGGTCGGCGGTGATCGATTACCTGGTCGAGCATCGCCTGGCCGACCATGCGGAGGCCATGGGGCTGCGGCTGCGCAAGCATTTGCAGCCGCTACAGAAGGATTATCCGCAACTGGGTGATATTCGCGGGCGTGGGTTGATGCTTGGAGTGGAACTGATCGATCCACAAGCGCCGCGTGACGCCCTGGGTTACCCGACGGCCAATCGTGACCTGGCCGCGAAAGTGCAGCGTGAGTGCCTCAAGCGTGGGTTGATTCTGGAACTGGGTGGGCGCCATGGCGCGGTGATGCGCTTTCTGCCGCCGTTGATCATCAGTGGTGAACAGATCGATGAAGTGGCGCAGCGGTTTGCCGAGGCGTTTATCGCGGCCGTCTGATCGATTGTCGGGGCCGCGCTGCGGCCCTTTCGCCGGCAAGCCAGCTCCCACAGGGACCTCATCAGGGCCGACAGGCGCTGAAAATGTTGTGGCGTGCACCTGTCAGCCCTGAGGCGACCCCTGTGGGAGCTGGCTTGCCGGCGAAAGGCGTGCACAGCGCGCCCGGCGATTTCAAATCAATCGAATGTCCCCCGGCGCGCAGCCCTTGATCAGGCTGCGCAGGCCTTGCTGCAACGCTTGGGTGATGCTGGCGGAGCTGGACATGCGGGGGGCTTTTGCAAGCGGTGTTCTTCAGGAGCGAGCCGCCAGCGGCGCAAATTAACTCCACCCTGGCGGTTACCACCCGCGCCCGGAGTTCACCCAGAAGTTCACCGACAGGGAAGTGGATACCGACTCCACCTGGTGGAACCAGCCCTCAGGCAGGAACAGCAGGTCACCGGCCTGCAGCACCACGCGTAGAAAGGGCACGTCACGCGCTGCCGGGAAGCGCTGGTAATCCGGCGCGTCGGGGTTGAAATCACAGCCGTCGAGGCCGCCTTTGGGGCTGGTCGACCAGGTGCCCAAGGCCGGACGGTGATGTGGCGCGGCGAGGATGAACGACTTCTGCCCCCAGACCTGGGCGAACAGGTTGTCGGCATCGTCGCGGTGCAGGGGTGTGAGGGTGCCCTTGGGGCCGATCCAGATGCGCGGCGCGATGAATTTGTCGCGGCTGAAGTACTGCGGGTGACGGATCAGCGTCAACAGCTTCTCTGGCACGATGTTGTTGCCCATGTAGGCAGGGGTTTCACCCGGTTTGGCCGGGGTGTCCAGCGACGCGATGAAGTCGGCCATGGAGGTGGAGCGGAAGTCGCGGTCGGTGGAGAAGGTTTTCTTCACGTAATCGCCGTGCCGGGTGATGCCCTGCAATTCGGCGAAGTGCTCCAGCGAGGCTTGCCGACCCATGGTGAACAGCGGCCAGTCCTGCAGCGCATCGCAGATGACTACTGGTTTGCCGTGCTCCAGGTGCTCGCGCTGGAAGCGCGCCAGGGGCATGTCGGTGTAGGCGATGCGTGCCACCTCGCGCTGCAGCGGTTGCGCGGCCGACACCCGTTCGCTCAGGCGCGCCGGTGTCGGGTAACGCTGGTTCATCGATGCCTTGGCAGTTGGCGTGCCGCGACGGGCGTTGCTGATAATCTGCGGCAGCAAAGTGGCCAGGCCCATGTTGCCGGTGATCTTCAGCCGGGCGCTGGCGAACAGTTCCTCGACGTTGGCCGTGCCGCCCATGATGCCGAGGAAGTCGCGCTCGGCCACTTCGATGGTGACATCCGGAGCGCTGTGCCGGCCGGCACCGGTGCGGCTGCTGTCGCGCACCTCCGACCAGAAGGCCCGGTCGTCGCCGAAGACGAACTGGAAAACGCCTTCGATGCCGACGGCATGGGCGTTGGCGAACAGTTTGCTGAGGATGCTCTGAAGGTCCACGGTAAGCCTCTGGCGGTCTTTCGTTGTGCAGGAATAACGAGTACCTGCACCAGCGATTTAGGCGTGTGGTGGGTAATTTTTCAGGCTGCTGCTACGTCCCGTAGGAATGTTCGCGTCACATTCTTCACCCAAGGAACCCACATGGCATTGCATCCTGATCTGGCGGCATTTCTGGAACTGGTCGAATTTGGCCGGCTGACGGGCAGGAGCCTGCCCATGCATGCGATGGACGTTGCCCAGGCCCGGGCCGAGTTCGCCGGCAGCTCGCAGGTACTCGACCCGAGCCCGCCCGGCAATCTCACGGTCAGCGAACTGCAGCTCACCGCCCGCGACGGGGCCAGCCTGGCAGCGCGTCTGTATCGCCAGGGCGATGGCGGGGATGCCTTGCAACCGGTGATCTTCTACCTGCATGGCGGTGGCTATGTGGTTGGCAGCCTCGACTCGCATGACTCGGTGTGCCGCCGTCTGGCGGCGCTTGGCGAGTTTGCGGTGCTGGCGCCGGACTATCGGCTGGCGCCTGAGCAGCAGTTCCCGGTGGCCCTGCACGATGTGCTGGATGTCGCTAACTGGCTGGCCGAACAGGCAACGGCGCTGGGCCTGGACAGCCGCCGGGTGGTGCTGGCAGGGGACAGTGTGGGGGCGAGCCTGGCGGCGGTAATGGCCATTACTGCGGTCGAACAGCCCGAAGCGCTGGCATTCAAACCGCTGGCGCAGTTGCTGTTCTACCCGGTGACCGATATTTCCTGCCAGCGTGATTCTCATCGCGAGCACGCCGAGGGCTACCTGCTGGAGACGCCTACCCTGGAGTGGTTCTACCAGCACTATGCGCCGCTGCCTGCGCAGCGCCTGGACTGGCGGGTGTCGCCGTTGCTGTCGACGCTGCGGACACCCTTGGCGCCAGCGTACCTGTTCGTGGCCGAGTATGACCCGCTGCATGATGAAGGCATTGCGTATCGGGACTGGTTGCTGGCGGGCGGAACGGCGGTGAGCTTTGCCCGGGTGGAGGGGTTGACCCATGACTTCCTGCGCATGTCGGGGATTGTCGGGCAGGTGGAGGGGCTTTATCGGGATGTTGGGGAGTGGTTGAAGGTGGTCGACGGTCAGTCATGACTTTCCAGCTTCCAGCTTCCAGCTTCCAGCTTGCAGCTTGCAGATATGTGCCGGTTTTGATGCAGCGAACAGTCCATTTGCGATGGCGACGCTTACTCACCTTTTCGCCCTTACGGCGAGTCACTTTTTTTCTTGGAAAAAAGTAACCAAAAACCGC
>NZ_JABMCW010000032.1:0-30982 GCF_013179705.1 Pseudomonas sp. CM25
GGCGGAGCGTGCAGGGTGAAACGTATTCATGTAGTAGCCGCTGTGATTCGCGGCAGCGATGGCCGCATTCTGATCGCACGCCGTGCCGACACTCAGCATCAGGGCGGCCTGTGGGAGTTTCCTGGCGGCAAGGTAGAGGACGGCGAGGGCGTCGAGGCGGCGCTGGCCCGTGAGCTGCGCGAGGAGTTGGGTATCGAGGTGAGCCGTTCGCGGGCCTTGATCAAGGTCAGCCATGACTACCCGGACAAGCAGGTGCTGCTGGATGTTCGCGAAGTCGAGGCGTTCACGGGCGAGCCGCACGGCGCCGAGGGGCAACCGCTGGAGTGGGTTGCCCCGCGCGATCTGGCTCAGTACGAATTTCCCGAGGCCAACAAACCAATCGTTGCTGCCGCGCACCTGCCTGATCAGTACCTCATCACCCCGGAGGGGCTGGAGGTGCCGCGGATGCTCAAGGGCATCCAGAAGGCGGTTGCCAGTGGCATCCGCCTAATCCAGTTGCGGGCCCCGGACATGTACGACCCCAAGTACCGCGACGTGGCGGTGGATGCGGTCGGGCTGTGTGCAGGCAAGGCGCAACTGATGCTGAAAGGGCCGTTGGAATGGCTGGGTGACTTCCCGGCTGCCGGTTGGCACCTGACGGCAGCGCAGTTGCGCAAATACGCGGCCAAGGGCCGGCCGTTCCCCAAGGAGCGCTGGCTGGCGGCGTCCTGCCACAGTGCCGAGGAGCTGGCGCTGGCCGAGCAGATGGACGTGGATTTCGTCACCTTGTCGCCGGTGCAGGCCACCCAGACCCATCCCGAGGCCGTGCCATTGGGCTGGGACGAGGCGCAGCGCCTGATCGCCGGGTTCAGCAAGCCGGTTTATCTGCTGGGTGGGGTAGGGCCCGATGAGCGTGAGCAGGCCTGGAATATCGGGGCACAGGGTGTGGCCGGGATCCGGGCGTTCTGGCCTGACGCCTGAGTAATTGGGGCCGCCATGCGGCCCATCGCCGGCCAGCCAGCTCCCACAGAGCCCGCGCAGGGCTTGAAGTCTGTGCCAGCTCCCACTGAGCCTGCACAGGGTTTGAAGTCTGTGCCGTCTCTGTGGGAGCTGGCTTGCCGGCGATGGGCTGCGCAGCAGCCCCAAAAAATATCAGCCTTCAGGCTTTACCGCCGGCTGCCACAAAACCTCGGCCACCCCCTGCCGCCGCCCTATGATCCGCGCGGCCACAAACAGCAGGTCCGAAAGCCGGTTGATATACGCCAACCCAACCCCTTCCAGCGTTTCAACGGTATTCAACTGCTGACACCGCCGCTCGGCACTGCGCGCCAGGCTGCGGCACACATGTGCCTGCGCCACCAGCATCGAGCCGCTGGGCAGGATGAAGTTCTTCAACGGCCCCAGCTCTTCGTTCCACACATCGATGGCCGCCTCCAGGCGCTCCACCTCTGTCTGGTTCAACGCCTGGTAGCTGGGCATCGCCAGTTCCCCGCCCAGGTCGAACAAGCGGTGCTGACAGGGCGCCAGCACTGTACTCACCTCATCCAGACCGGCCTCGGCCAAGCACGCCAACAGTACGCCCAACTGGCTGTTCAAGCTGTCCACCTCGCCAATCGCCTCGATCCGCGGGTGGTCCTTGGGCACTCGGCGTCCGTCGCCCAGGCCGGTTTCGCCCTTGTCTCCGGTGCGGGTGTAAATCTTCGACAGGCGGTAGCCCATGTCATTTCTCCGTGTTGGCCGGCGCCGTCGTTGCCGGCTGGCCCAGGGGCAGGCGCAAGGTGAAGCAGGTGCCTTGGCCCGGCGTGGACTGCACCTCCATCTGCCCCTTGTGGTTGTTGGTGATGATGAAGTACGAGACCGACAGGCCCAGCCCGGTGCCCTGGCCGATTTCCTTGGTGGTGAAGAACGGCTCGAAGGTGCGTTTGCGCACCGCCTCGGGCATGCCCACGCCATTGTCCTCGACCTGGATTTCCGCCCACGGCGGGTTCAGCCGGGTGCGCAGGGTAATACGCCCGGGCTCGCTCGGCTGCGGCCTCAGGTGAATGGCCTGGGCGGCGTTTTTCAGCAGGTTGAGCAGCACCTGCTCAAGTTCGTTGGCGGTGCACGGTACCGGCCCCAGCGCCGGGTCGAACTGGCGCACGATGGCCTGGCCCTTGAAGTCGAAGCCGATCGCCAGGTCGAAGTCGTTGCCGGCAATGTCCACCGCCTGGTCGATCAGTGCCGGCAGGTCGCATGGTGCCAGCTGGCGGTTGCTGCGGCGGCTGAAGCTGAGCATGTGGGTGACGATCTTGGCCGCGCGGGCACCGGCCTGCTGGATACCATCGAGCAGCTGCGGCACTTCGCGGCTTTGCAGGTAGCGGTTGACGGTGGACAGGTCGATGCCAAGCTCTTGGGCCTGCTCCAGGTTGCGCGGCAGGTCGGGCGACAGGCGCCGACGGATGTTCTGCACGTTATGCAGGATGGCACCCAGCGGGTTGTTGATCTCATGGGCCATGCCGGCAGCCAGGCCGCCGACCGAGAGCATTTTCTCGGACTGCACCATCATCTCTTCCAGCGACAGGCGCTGGGTGATGTCATCGATGCGGATGACCACGCCACGGCCGCCCCCGCCGGTCAGCGGGTAGAAGGTCAGGGCGTAGTGGCGCAGGTCATCGCCCTTGGGCCAGGTCACCCGCTCGATCTTCGCCACCCGGTGCTTTTCCACGGTTTCCTTCAGCTGTGGCAAAAACGGCTTCAACGGCTCGAAGGCGATGAAGATCGGTTGGTTCAGCGCTTCGTCCAGTGGTGTGCCTGAAAGTACCGTGGCTTCGTGGTTCCACTGGGTCACGTAGAGCTGTTCATCGAGGGCGATCAGCGCCGAGGGCATGGAGTCGATGATGCTGTTGAGGTAGTTCTGGAAACCGGTGAGCTTTTTCTCGATCTTGCTGCGCACCTGGACTTCCAGCTCCAGCTTGCGGTTGGTATGGCGGGTTTCCTCGGCCAGGCCCTGGGCCTGATCATAGGCGTCCTGAAATTCATCGCGGGTGCGCTTGAGCTGGTGTTCGCGGGCTTCGATGCGCGAGAGCATGGTGTTGAAGGCTTCTGCCAGGCTGCCGATTTCGTCATCGTTGCCACGCTGGGCGCGCAGTGCGTAGCTCTCTTCGCGGGTAACCTGGCGGCTGAGCTCCTCCAGCTGGTTGATCGGCTGGGTGATCAGGCGTTTGATCTGCCGGGCGATCACGATCCACAGCAGGATGCTGAACACCAGAATGCCCAGGCTGGCGCTGAGGGTACCGGTGTAGAAGGCGGTGGGCAGTTCGCTGCTGGCCACCAGCAGCAGGTGCGCCGGCGGGTTGGCCTCGCGCGGGATGCGGATCAGCTGGGTGCTGCGAAACTCCATCAGGCGCCAGCCGTCGATGTTGCGAAAACGCTTGGGCAGGGCCAGCGGGTCACCATGCTGCAGTTGCGCCAGCATCCGGCCATCGCCGCCGTAGACGGCGGCAGCGCGTAGCGGGGTGTAGCTGTCCAGTTCCTTGAGCAGGGCGCTGGCGGTTTCCGGGGTATCGCCCGCGCGGGCCGCCAATTGTGGGTTGGCCACCAGCCGGCCGATGGTCTGCAGCGCCTGCGGCGCCATGCTTTCCTGGGTGATCCAGTAGGCGGCGCTGATGAACGTGAGGTTGGCCACCAGCAGGATGGTCACCAGCAACACCAGCAGGGCGGCCAGCAGCTTCTGCCCGACCGGGAGGTTTTCCAGGCGTTGGCGCAAGGTCATGGGCTAGGCAATGTCCGTATCCGGTTGTTGGGGCCGCGTCAGTCGCAGGGCAAGCCACGCAGGCGCAGGTTTTCGACCAGACGCTGCAGCAAGTGTTCCAGCTGCGGCAGCTGCAGGCCATGACGAGCAGCGGCGCGGCAGGCGTGGCCGAGCAGATAATGCACCTCGGTACGCCGGCCAGCACGCACGTCCTGGTACATGGAAGAGTAGTTGGCTGCGGTAGCAAGGATCACCCGTTGCACCTCTTCATCCAGCCCGTGCGCCGCTTCGGGCTGGCCGCACCGGCGCAGCAACCCGGCCAGTTCGGCGCACAGCGCCTCGACCTCGTCCAGGTGGCCCAGCAGCCCGCCGTTCTGGCAGTCGTACAGCACGGTCAACGGGTTGATGGCGCAATTGAGCGCCAGCTTGCGCCATAGCCGGGTGAGGATATCCACCGTCCATTCGGCAGGGATACCGGCCTCGTGCAGGTCATCGAACCACGCCGGGATGGTGGGGTTGCGTGGGTCGCCCAGCCAGTTGAAACCGTGGCCGGCAAAACGCACCTGCCAGTCACCTTCGCGGAACGCCCCTTCGGTACTGGACACGAACACGCAACGCGCGTGCGGCACCAGCTCGGCGGCTTCGTCCTGGCTACCCATGCCGTTCTGCAACAGCAGCACTTCGGCACCTTCAGCCAACCGTGGGGCCACGCTGGCGATGGCCGGCGCTGCGTCATAGGCCTTGCAGGCCACCAGCAGGCGGTGGATCGGCCCGTGTGCCGGTGCGGTTTCGGCGGGGATGGCGTAATGCCGGGGCTGCTCGTTTTCGATCAGCGTCAGCCCGCCCGCTTGTTGGTAGCCGCGCAGGCGCTGCTGGTCTCGCACGATCAGCCGTACCGCTTTGCCCGCGCGTGCCAGGCGGCAGGCCCACAGGCTGCCCAGGCTACCGGCGCCGAGAATATGCCAGGTGCTGCTCATATGCGTTTCGCAACCCGTTATAATGAGTCCGCATTTTAACCGCCTAACCCTGACGCGCTCCATCTTCAGACTGAGCGCGCTTTCATTTTTGGAGAATCACCATGCCTTCGTTCGACGTGGTATCGGAACTGGACAAGCACGAAGTGCAAAACGCTGTCGACAATGCCATCAAGGAGCTGGATCGCCGCTATGACCTCAAAGGCAAGGGCAGCTTCGAGTTCAAGGACAAGGACCAGACCGTCCTGCTGACCGCCGAGGCCGAGTTCCAGCTCGAGGCCATGATCGAGATCCTGCGCGGAGCACTGGTCAAACGCAAGATCGACGTAAAATGCCTGGAAACCCAGGACGCCTATGCCTCCGGCAAGGAAATGAAGCAGGAAGCCAAGTTCCGTGAGGGCATCGACAAAGAGCTGGCGAAGAAGATCGTCGCGCACATCAAGGACGCCAAGCTGAAGGTGCAGGCCGCCATTCAGGGCGAGCAGGTGCGTGTCACCGGCAAGAAGCGTGACGACCTGCAAGAGGCGATTGCAGCCCTGCGCGCCAAGGAATTCGACATGCCGCTGCAGTTCAACAACTTCCGCGACTGATGCAGGTGCTACCCGGAACCCTGATGGCCTGATGATGTCCATGGGGGCCGGGGCTGCGCAAACAGGCGCGGCCTGTTTTACCGTGTACTTGCCGCTCGGCATCAGGAGATGAGTATGGATTTGAACGCTGAAGTCGATCAGCTGGTCCGCCAATCCCAGACGTGGGTCCCCTTGATCATGGAATACGGCAGCCGTGTGCTGCTTGCGCTGCTGACCCTGGCGGTCGGCTGGTGGATCATCAACAAGGTCAGCGCGCGCCTGGGCAAGCTGGTTGGCCTGCGCAATGCCGACCTGGCATTGCAGGGCTTTATCAGCACCTTGGCCAATATCGTGCTGAAGGTGCTGCTGATGGTCAGCGTCGCCTCCATGATCGGCATCGAGACAACCTCCTTTGTCGCGGCCATCGGTGCTGCAGGCCTGGCCATCGGCCTGGCGCTGCAAGGCAGCCTGGCGAACTTCGCCGGTGGCGTGCTGATCCTGATGTTCCGCCCGTTCCGCATCGGTGACTGGATCGAGGCGCAGGGCGTGGCCGGCACCGTCGACAGCATCCAGATCTTCCACACCGTGCTGCGTACCGGTGACAACAAGACGGTGATCATGCCCAACGGCAGCCTGTCCAACGGTATCATCACCAACACCAACCGCCAGCCTACGCGCAAGGTGGTGTTCGACGTGGGTGTGGACTACGAGGCCGACCTGCAGAAGGCCCGCAACGTGTTGCTGGAGCTGGCGCAGGATCCACGCGTGCTGGCAGACCCGGCACCGCAGGCGGTGATCTCGACGCTGGGTGACAGCTCGATAACCGTGTCGCTGCGCATCTGGACCAAGACTTCGGATTATTGGGACGTGATGTTCATGCTCAACGAGCATGCCCGTGACCGGTTGAAGGCGGAAGGGATCGATATCCCGTTTCCGCAACGGGTGATTCGCGTGGTGCAGGAGACTGCAACGCAGTAACACCGTAGTGAAACCGGGGCCCAAACGGCCCCGTTTTTACACTTGTTCACAGCAATTTCCCGGCATATCTGGCATATAGGCTGACCCCTCCTGCCACACCCGATACGCCATCATGAAGCCATTGCTGTACATCACCCCGCTGCGCGCCTTGCTGTTCGGCCTGACCCTGGCACTGTTCGAGCTGCTGACCTACCTGGCCAGCGACGCCGTCATGCCGGCCATGCCGGTGGTGGTTGGCGACCTCGACGCCAGCCCTGAATACATCCCCCATGCCCTCAACCTGTATCTGCTGGGTGGCGTGGTCCTGCAATGGCTGATCGGCCCGCTGGCCGACCGCTACGGCCGGCGCCCGTTGCTGCTGATCGGTTGCACGTTCTTCGGGGTGGCCTGCCTGGCTACCTTCTGGGTGCATGACATCGGCCTGTTCAACTTGTTGCGCCTGCTGCAGGGCATTGGCCTGGGCTTTGTGGTCACGGTCAGCTACCCGGCCCTGAACGAAGCCTTCAGCGAGGCAGATGCAGTGCGCATGATGGCCTTGTTGGCCAACATCGCCTTGTTGTCGCCCCTGCTCGGGCCACTGCTGGGCACCTTGCTGCTGCAGTGGCTGGACTGGCGCTGGCTGTTCGTGGCCTTCGCCACGGGGGCGGTACTGGTCTGGGTACTGCTGTACCGCCTGATGCCGGAAACCCTGGGGGTGGAACGCCGGGACGGCACGCGCCTGGCGTTCACGCCGATTCACCTGCTGCCGCTGCTGGCGGGCTATGGCCAGTTGCTGGCCAACCGCCGCTTTGTCGCTGGCAGCGCGGCCCTGGGCCTGGTCGGTCTGCCGCTGATTGGCTGGATCGGCCTGTCGCCGGTGCTGCTGATTCACGACGAGGGGCTCAGCACCCTGGAATACGCCTTGTGGCAGCTTCCCGTGTTTGCCGGGCTGATACTCGGCAACCTGATCATCAACCGCATTGCCGACCGCTATCCGCTGCCGGCCCTGGTGCGCGGCGCGTTGTGGCCGTACCTCGCCGGCCTTTGTCTGATGGTGCTGGCCACCTGGTACTGGCCGAGCGTGACCAGCGTAGTGGCAGGCATGTCGCTGTACGCGCTGGGCCTGGGCGTGGCCAACGCGGTGCTGTACCGCATGACGCTGTTTTCCAGCGAACAGAGCAAGGGCCTGGTGTCGGCCATGCTGGGGATGATCACCATCGCCTTGCTGGGGCTGGGCGGGGCGCTGTTGGCGATGATCGGTGCCGGTGCCAGCTTGCTGCACTTTGCCCTGGCGGCGGGGGTGGCGGGGGCTCTGGCGCTGTGGCCGCTGTGGTTCGTAGTGGGTGGGCGGCCTGGGGAAGGGGCTGTTACTCAGTAAGCTTTTATTGCCTGTACCGGTCTCATCGAGGCGTCGAACCGCCGCGAAGAGGCCGGTGCAGGCGATGCAAACCTCTCACGGCCGCTCGGCCGCTGAGCTGCCCTCCGCCACCGGCGTACCCCGCCCAGCTTCCTGGCGCCACTGCAGGGCAATCAGGATCAGCGTCGGTACGCCTAGCAGCGCGGTGATCAGGAAGAAGTCGTGATAGCCGAACTTCTCCACTATCACTCCCGAATAGCCGCCGATCAGTCGCGGCAACAGCAGCATGATCGAGCTCAGCAACGCGTACTGGGTCGCCGAGAATTTCAGGTTGGTCAGGCTCGACAGGTAGGCGACGAAGGCCGAGGTGGCCATGCCCGAGCTGAAGTTGTCCAGCGAGATGGTCACCACCAGCATTTCCAGGTTGGGGCCCATGTCGGCCAGCATCAGGAACAGGATATTGGTACCCGCCGAAGCCACCCCTCCGATGAACAGGATCGGCATGATGCCGAAGCGCACGATCAGCAGGCCGCCGACACCGGCGCCGACCAGGGTCATGATCAGGCCGAAGATCTTGCTGACGCTGGCAATCTGGTCCTTGGTGAAGCCCATGTCGATGTAAAACACGTTGGCCATCACGCCCATCACCGTATCCGACATGCGATAGGTAGCGATGAGGCCGAGCAGCAGCAGGGCCTGCCAGCGGTAGCGGGCGATGAAATCGTTGACCGGCGTCAGTACCGGGGCCAAGCCGCGGCGGCCAAGGCTCGACAGGCACGCCCAGCTCAGCAGTACGTAGAGGATCAGGCGCAGGAAGGCGCGGTCCTCCAGCAGCAGGTCGAGGGGGGTGGCATCACCGGCGATGACGCTGGACCAGCCGGTATTGAACATCTGGGTGAAGCTGGCCGGCACCGACACCAGCAGGATGATCAGCACGAACACCGAAGCCAGCTGATGCACCAGGCCGTAGCGCGCAGCCGAAAGCTGGGTGCGCATGGGTACCGGCGGCTCACGCATGACCAGGGTAGTGAACAGGGCAGGCAGCATCATCACCCCGAACATCACGTAGGTGCCGGCCCACGCCTTGTGCAGGTAGCTGTAGCCGGTGGAGCCGAACCACTCGGCGAAGAACAGGGCGCCAGCCGTGGCGAGCAGGGCAGCGACCCGGTAGCCGGCCATGTAGCTGGCGGCGAGTGCGGCCTGACGCTGGTCGTCGGCGATTTCCAGGCGGTATGCGTCGACGGCGATGTCCTGGGTGGCCGAGGCAAATGCCACCAGCACGGCCATGGCAATCAGCCAGGACAGGTGCTGCTGCGGGTCGCACAGGCTCATGCCGACCAGCCCGACCACCACCAGCGACTGCGAAAGCAGCAACCATGAACGGCGGCGCCCCAGGCCGCCGAGCAGCGGCAGGCGCCATTGGTCGAGCAGCGGCGACCACACCCATTTGAAGGCGTAGGCCAGGCCGATCAGGCTGGCGTAACCGATGGTCTCGCGGGCCACGCCCGCTTCGCGCAACCACACCGACAGGGTCGAGAACACCAGCATGTAGGGCAGGCCGGCGGCGAAACCGAGCAGTAAAAGTACCAGGGTTGACGGGCTGGCATAGGCAGCGAGCGCAGCGCGCCAGGTTTTACGGGGCATGGGCCAACATCTGCCTCAAGTTTCAGAAAACAAAGCGCGCACTCTAACCGCTGTGCTCCATTGGGCGCCAGCCATGGCGCGTCATATCCACACGATTATTGGCTACATTGATCCCCTCCGCGCGCAACCGCGCCCGTTGTTCATCACCCGACGGGGTGCCCAGTGCCAGGCTCAACCGGCCACCTGCGCCGAGCACCCGGTGCCACGGCAAGCGGGTATCCGCCGGCAACTGCCCGAGGGTACGCCCGACCCAGCGTGCCGCGCGCCCCAGCCCGGCCAGTTCGGCCAGCTGGCCATAGCTCACAACCTTGCCGACTGGCACTTGGCCCAGTACCGAATACAGCGCCGTTCGTCGGCCCTCGGCCGAATCCAGAGCGTGCTCGTAACCATCAGACATCACGCCCCCCCTGGGCTGCAGGTGAAACCGGACCGGTGGTCCGGTAAATGAGATTTGAACTCAACGGCAGGCTGCCGGTCAGTGCTTGCTCTGGTTGTCGGTATCTGGATAATGCCCGGCTTTTTCGTCAAACCGAACCCATCGTCCGCAATCCAAAGTCCGTTTATGAATTCTAGATCCCTGTTGTGCCTCCTTGCTGCCTCCCTGTGCGCCTCCCCGGTGTTCGCCGACACCGTGTGGATGAAGAACGGTGACCGGCTAAGCGGCAAGATCAAAGTCTTCGACGGCGGCAAGCTGCTACTGGAAACCCCTTATGGCGGCTCCATCGCGCTGGACTGGAAACAGGTCCAGACCCTGGAAAGCGACCAGGAGCTGCTGGTCAAGCAGGACGCCTACAGCGGTGAGAAAGCCAAGTCACTGAAGGCCGCGGAGGCTGGCAAGGTGATCCTGGCCAACGGCGAGGCGCCGAAGACCGTGGAGCTGGCCAGCATCGAGCAGATCATGAAGCCCAAGCCATTGGTCGAAGACTTCGTGTGGAAAGGCAACGTCGACGTCGCGCTGGACTACAAGCGCGCCGAGAACGACACCGACGACTATGATGTCGGCTTCAAGACCACGGCCCGCCACGGCCGCTGGCGGCATAACGCCGAGGGCGAATACAACCGCGAGACCAAGGACGAGGTCACTACCACCGACAACTGGAGTGCCGAGTACGCCCTGGACCGCTTCATCACCGAGAAATGGTTCTGGCAGGGGCGTGCGGAGTACAAGCGCGACCGCATCGAGGATCTGGCCCGCCAGCGTACGGTGGGTACCGGCCCGGGTTACCAGTTCTGGGACGATGAACTGGGCGCGTTCTCGTTGGGATCGCTGATCAACCGCACCGACTTCGAGTACCAGGACGGCGGCAAGGACAACTTCTATTCGGCAGCCGTGAAGTGGGACTACACCCGCTACCTGATCGGCAAGAATGTGCAGTTGTTCACCAACGGCGAGTTCGCCAAGCCGCTGGGCGGCGTGGCCGACTATTCCCTGGATGCCGAGGTTGGCCTGCGCTACAAGGTCACCGAGTGGGCTTCGCTGAACCTGAAGGCGGAGAAGGACATCATCACCGGCACCCGTGAGAGTGACCTGGACAAGACTCGCTATACCGCTGGGTTCGGCGTCACCTGGTAGATTGCGGGCTGCCCAGCAGCCCCATTGGCACTGGATCTGATAATGATTATCTTGTCTGTTGTCCAGTCCACAGCCAGGAGTCGTCCCCAAGTGAGTACCAACGCCATCCGCCCCGCCCGGGAACTGCTGCTCAGGGAATACCGCGGCGTGCTGTCGACCCATTCCAAGTCGATGCCCGGCTATCCTTTCGGCTCGGTCGTGCCGTACTGCCTGGACGCCCACGGCAACCCGCTGATCCTCATCAGCCGCATCGCCCAGCACACCCACAACCTGCAGAAAGACCCCAAGTGCTCGCTGCTGGTGGGTGAGCGCGAGGCCGAGGATGTGCAGGCGGTGGGGCGCCTGACGGTAATGGCCGAGGCGCACAAGCTGGTCGACGAGGCCACTGTCGAAGCTGCTGCCCAGCGCTATTACCGCTACTTCCCGGACGCTGCCAACTACCACAAGGCCCATGACTTCGATTTCTGGGTGCTGCAGCCGGTGCGCCATCGCTACATTGGCGGTTTCGGCGCGATCCACTGGCTTGACCAGGTGACGTTGGCCAACCCGTTCGCGGGCAAGGCCGAGGCGAGCATGGTCGAGCACATGAACAGCGACCACGCCGACGCCATCGCCCACTACGTGGCGCTGACCGATCTGCCGCGCCATGTGCCGGCGCAGATGGCCGGAGTGGACAGCGAGGGCATGCACCTGCGTATCGGCCAGGGGGTGCACTGGCTGCCTTTCCCAAGTACTTGCAACACGCCGACACAAGTCCGCGAAGCCTTGGTTTTGCTGGCGCGCGCCGACCAGTGGCCGGTTGCGACTGAAGTCGAGGGTTGAAATCCGGAGCGCGCGCATCCATCTGAGGTCTTATTGGAAGGTCTCTTCCGCTGAGGAATCTTTGATGCGTGCTTTTCTACTGCTGTTTCTGATTTTTCCTGTGCTGGAGCTGTTCGTCTTCGTCAAGGTCAGCGCGGCCATCGGTTTCTTTCCGGCGCTGCTGCTGATCATCGCAGGCTCCGCCCTGGGTGTGCTGGTAATGCGGGTGGCCGGGCTGGCCACCGCCCTGCGCGCCCGTGAAAGCCTGCAGCGTGGCGTACTGCCCGCCGAAGACATGTTCCAGGGCATGATGCTGGCCGTCGGTGGTGGCCTGCTGTTGCTGCCGGGCTTCATCAGCGATGTGCTGGGCCTGCTGTGTCTGCTGCCGTTCACCCGCCGTCTGGCCGCGCGCAAGATGCGTGAGCGTGCCGAGGCCCAGGCCATGCGCCAGCGTGCGTTCCAGGACGCCCCGTTCCAGGCGCAGCCGCGGGATGACGGGCATCGCCCGAACGTGATCGAAGGCGAGTACGAGCGCCGCGACAAGTAACACCACCGGGGCCGCGCAAGCGGCCCCGGTCTTTTGTAGCCCGATGAAAAATTTTGTATCTCAAGCCTTGTAATTGAATATGCCGGCCTCATGTATGTGGTCACCGCAAGGTTTCTGGTGGCAACGCCAGACATTACACAGGTGGTTCGCCCTTTGCGGGCCACCTTCCGGCTCCGCCGGACAGCATCAACCCGCCGGTGTCGATACCGGCCGATGAAAACCATAATTTGGGAGAGATCGACAATGAAGCTTCGTCCTCTGCATGACCGCGTCGTTATCCGTCGCAGCGAAGAAGAATCGAAAACCGCTGGCGGTATCGTCCTGCCAGGTTCGGCCGCTGAAAAACCAAACCGCGGCGAAGTTGTTGCCGTCGGCACCGGTCGCATCCTGGACAACGGCGAAGTTCGCGCGCTGGCCGTGAAAGTGGGTGACAAAGTGGTTTTCGGCCCTTACTCGGGCAGCAACACCGTGAAAGTCGATGGCGAAGACCTGCTGGTAATGGCTGAGAACGAAATTCTCGCCGTTGTCGAAGGCTGATTTACCCGACTTCCTGTTACTCCAAAGAATTCCAAGGATTAAACGATCATGGCTGCTAAAGACGTAAAATTCGGCGATTCCGCTCGTAAGAAAATGCTCGTTGGTGTCAACGTTCTGGCTGACGCGGTAAAAGCGACCCTGGGCCCGAAAGGCCGTAACGTGGTACTGGCGAAGAGCTTCGGCGCGCCAACCATCACCAAAGACGGCGTTTCCGTCGCCAAAGAAATCGAGCTGAAAGACGCCTTCGAAAACATGGGCGCCCAGCTGGTCAAGGAAGTTGCTTCCAAGGCCAACGACGCTGCCGGTGACGGCACCACCACCGCTACCGTCCTGGCTCAGTCCATCGTCAACGAAGGCCTGAAAGCCGTCGCTGCCGGCATGAACCCGATGGACCTGAAGCGCGGCATCGACAAGGCCACCGCTGCCGTTGTCGCCGAGCTGAAAAACCTGTCCAAGCCATGCGCCGACTCCAAGGCCATCGCCCAGGTAGGCACCATCTCCGCCAACTCCGACAGCTCCATCGGTGAAATCATCGCCGAAGCCATGGAAAAGGTCGGTAAAGAAGGCGTGATCACCGTTGAAGAAGGCTCGGGCCTGGAAAATGAACTGTCCGTCGTAGAGGGCATGCAGTTCGACCGTGGCTACCTGTCGCCATACTTCGTCAACAAGCCGGACACCATGGTTGCCGAGCTGGAAGGCCCGCTGCTGCTGCTGGTCGACAAGAAAATCTCCAACATCCGTGAGCTGCTGCCAGTTCTGGAAGCCGTTGCCAAGGCCGGCCGCCCACTGCTGATCGTTGCCGAAGACGTTGAAGGCGAAGCGCTGGCTACCCTGGTAGTCAACAACATGCGCGGCATCGTCAAGGTTGCAGCGGTCAAGGCACCGGGCTTCGGCGACCGCCGCAAGGCCATGCTGCAGGACATCGCTGTCCTGACCGGCGGCCAGGTCATCTCCGAAGAAATCGGCCTGTCCCTGGAAACCGCTACCCTGGAGCACCTGGGCAACGCCAAGCGCGTCACCCTGTCCAAGGAAAACACCATCATCATCGACGGCGCTGGCGCTGAAGATGACATCCAGGCTCGCGTCAAGCAGATCCGTGCCCAGATCGAAGAAACTTCCTCGGACTACGACCGTGAGAAGCTGCAAGAGCGCCTGGCCAAGCTGGCTGGCGGTGTTGCCGTGATCAAGGTCGGTGCCGGCACCGAAGTTGAAATGAAAGAGAAGAAAGCCCGCGTTGAAGACGCCCTGCACGCTACCCGTGCAGCCGTTGAAGAAGGCGTGGTACCTGGCGGTGGTGTTGCCCTGGTGCGCGCCCTGTCGGCCATCGTTGACCTGAAAGGCGACAACGAAGACCAGAACGTCGGTATCGCCCTGCTGCGTCGCGCTGTCGAATCGCCGCTGCGCCAGATCACTGCCAACGCCGGCGACGAGCCAAGCGTTGTTGCTGACAAGGTCAAGCAAGGTTCGGGCAACTTCGGCTACAACGCTGCTACCGGCGAATACGGCGACATGATCGAGATGGGCATCCTGGACCCAGCCAAAGTCACCCGTTCGGCGCTGCAAGCTGCTGCTTCGATCGGCGGTCTGATGATCACCACCGAAGCCATGATTGCTGATGCTCCAAGCGAAGCTCCAGCTGGCGGCGGCATGCCAGACATGGGCGGCATGGGTGGCATGGGCGGCATGATGTAAGCCAGCCTTACCCCTAGCACCATGAAAAAGCCCCGGTTCGCGAGAACCGGGGCTTTTTCGTTTTCCTGTGCGGGCCTAGGGGGCCGCAAAGCGGCCCCTGGCTCAGGCTGCGCTACGTTCGGCCGCTGGCGCCTCAGCCATACTCCGGCGATACAGCACCAGGTAATACGACCCCAGCCCGATCAACCAGCAGAACACCCCCGTCCACACGTTGTGCGACAGAAAGTGCGCCCCCTGCATCATCCGCCCCACCCCCAACACCGACCCAGCCAGCAGGGCCACCACAAACGCCACCCGCGCCAATCGCGGTTTGCGATCACGCAACATGAAGAACAGGCCGAACAGACAGAAACCGGTCGCGGCATGCCCGCCAGGCCAGCACAGCCCGGGCTTGTCGGTTGCCGGCCGTGGCTCCAGCAGCTTGCTGTAGGTTTCCGTGCCGCCAAACTGGGTCAGGCTCCATGGGCACTGCACCTGGGTGACTTTCTTCAGCGGCGTGACAAATGCCGTGGACACGCCCAACGCCAGCACCAGGCAGCCCAGTTCGCGGCGCCAGCCAAACAGAGGCTTGAAAAAAAAGCTCGCGGCAAAGGCCAGCAGCGACAATACCCCCAGCAAGATCACCCCCTGCTTGACCCGGTCGTGCAGGATGTTTTCCAGCCAGTAACTGTGGCGGCCAATGAACTGCCCGGCAGCAGGGTCGAAGAACAGCTTGGCTACGTCCATGTCGACCGAAGTGAGCTCCAGCAGGATCAACGCCACTGCAGTCGCCAGGGGAATGCCCAGGTACAGCCACAGATTGATCGGGCGAGGGCGGTTTTGTAGCTGCATGACGGCTCCAGGGCGCGAAAAGGATCGGGCATTGTCAGTCGCCCGCTATCCTCTGTCCGTGAAGGATCAGTGAAAAAACCGTCAAGTACGGTGAATTTTCCCTGGGGCTGGCACCGTGCAGGCATAGGCCTTAAGCTGCGCCTGCCGCGCACCACAGCGAGAAGCGCCGCACAGGAGAAACCGATGCGCATTCTTTTGGTTGAAGACAACCGCGATATCCTGGCCAACCTGGCCGATTACCTTGGCATGAAGGGCTACACCGTCGACTGTGCCCAGGATGGCCTGTCGGGCCTGCACCTGGCGGCCACCGAGCACTACGACCTGATCGTGCTCGACATCATGCTGCCCGGCATCGATGGTTACACCCTGTGCAAGCGCCTGCGCGAGGACGCCCGCCGTGACACGCCGGTGATCATGCTGACCGCCCGTGACCAGTTGGATGACCGCCTGCAAGGTTTCCGCTCTGGCGCCGACGATTACCTGCTCAAGCCGTTTGCCCTGTCGGAGCTGGCGGCGCGTATCGAAGCGGTGCTGCGCCGTGCCCAGGGCGGCGGGCGCCGCACCCTCCAGGTGGCCGACCTGAGCTACGACCTCGACACCCTTGAGGTAACGCGCCAGGGCCGCCTGCTCAAGCTCAACCCGGTAGGCCTCAAGCTGCTGGCGGTACTGATGCAGAAAAGCCCGCACGTACTGCGTCGCGAAGTGCTGGAAGAAGCCCTGTGGGGCGATGACTGCCCTGACAGTGACAGCCTGCGCAGCCACGTGCACCAGCTGCGCCAGGTAATCGACAAACCGTTTGAAAAACCGTTGCTGCATACCGTCCATGGCGTCGGCTATCGCCTCGCCGAGGGCCGCGATGGAGTTTAAGCAAAGCCTTGCCCAGCGCATCATCATCGCTTTTGCGCTGATGAGCGCGCTGGTGGCCGGGGCCTTTGCCTTCGGCATCGTCGCCACTGTGCACCTGGTCGAAGAACGGCTGATTTCCTCGGTGCTGGGTGGTGACCTGCAGCGCCTCCTGCGCATGGACAGCGTCAGTGACTGGAGCCACCGGCCGCGGCCCGATCAGCTGTTCTACTTCAGTGGCGGGCGCGACGACTTCGAGCTGCCCAAAGACTTGCGTCACCTCGACCGGGGCTTCCACGAGGTGTTCCGTGACCAGCTGTCGTACCACGCCATGGTCGAGGTCGTCGATGGCCGTCGTTACGTGTTGTTGCAGGATCAGAGTGATTTCGAAGAACGCGAGCGGGTGCTGTTCGCCGTGGTGGTGGTGGGCTTCGTGCTTAGCCTGGTGCTGGCGGTGATCCTCGGTTGGTTGGTCGCGCGTCGGGTAATGGCGCCGGTGATCCGCTTGGCACGCCAGGTGCGCCACCGCGACCAGTTGCTGGGCCTGGCCCCGCCACTGGCGCCGGATTATGCCGCGGACGAAGTCGGCCAGCTGGCGGTGGCTTTCGACGATACCCTGGGCCGCCTGCGCGATGCGCTGACCCGCGAACGGTTGTTCACCAGCGACGTCAGCCACGAATTGCGCACGCCGTTGATGGTGCTGGCAACCTCATGCGAGCTGCTGATGGAGAACCCGACGCTGGACACCCGCTCGCGCAGCCAGGTGGAGCGCGTGGCGCGGGCCACGGAAGAAATGCGTGAGCTGGTCAAGACTTTCCTGATGCTGGCCCGCGCACAGCGCGATGAGGGTGCCGTGGCGTCGCGCGCGACGCTGCGCGAGGTGGCCGAGGAGCTTATCGGCGTGTGGCGCGACACCATCGAGCAAAAGGGCCTGACCCTGTACTTCGATGGCCGGGTCAGCGCCAGCCCGGTGCTGTACAACGCCACCTTCCTGCAATCGGTGATGGGCAACTTGTTGCGCAATGCCGCGCATTACACCGACAGCGGCTACATCCGCCTGAGCCTCGAGGCAACCGGCTTCAGCGTCGAGGACAGTGGCGTGGGCATTCCCGTAGAGCAACGTGAAGCGATGTTCAAGCCGTTCGTGCGTGGCGATGAGCGGCGCGGCGAGGGCCTGGGGTTGGGGCTATCGCTGGTGCAGCGTATTTGTGACGACCAGGGCTGGCGGGTGACATTGACCTCGGTCTTGCCCCACGGCTGCCGGTTCCATGTAGACCTGAGCAATACCGTCGCCAAGGATGGCGGTGAGGTGCTGGTCGGGTAATCTGTTGTAACAGCTTGCCACGCGCTCGACATATTTTTCACATCGGCATGACCTGATTCCAACGCTTGCCTGCCTAATGTGGGCGCAATGGAGTCAGGAGATGCCCAATGCGTAGCCCCATCAAGCTTGAATTTTCCGAGAAGTACGACAAAGACCACGCGCGTGAGTACTTTCTCAAGCACCAGGACGGCCTGGCGCGACGCCTTTCCCACAAGCGAGATGAGCAGCTGGCGCGGCGCGCCCTGGCGTTGGCCGGCGAGCCCGGCCTGGTACTGGACCTGCCGTGCGGCGCCGGGCGCTTCTGGCCGCTGCTGGCCGAAAAGCCCAACCGCGTCATCATCGGCGCCGACAATTCCGAGGCGATGATCGAGACAGCCTGTGCCGCACAACCGCCAGAGGTGGTGGCACGGGTACGGCCCTTGCAGACATCCGCTTTTGCGATCGATCTGCCGGACAATTCGGTGGACAGCATCTTCTGCATGCGCTTGTTCCACCACATCGGCGAAGCCGCCCACAGAAAGACAATTCTTTCGGAATTTCAAAGGGTTAGCCGTGATAGTGTGATCCTGTCGTTGTGGGTGGATGGCAACTTCAAGGCCTGGCGCCGTAAACAACTGGAGCGGCGCCGCAGCACCAGGGCGGAACAGGACCATTATCAGAACCGTTTCGTGTTACCGGCGGACACGGTTGAAGAAGAATTCAAGGCTGCGGGCTTCAGGATCCAGGAACGTCTGGACTTCCTGCCGCTCTATGCCATGTGGCGAGTCTATGTTTTGCGCAAGGGGTAGTGTTTGATGGCTGTAGCCCAGAAAGGGGAGTCGCGGTTCGATTTTTACTGGCGCCAGCAGGGCGAATGGGTCGAGGAACCCAACCAGCGGCGTGGTGGCGAAAGTGGCGTGCAACGGCTCAATGATGCCAGTGGCAAGATGCTGTATGCCAAACGCCAGGTCGGGCACATCTACCGCAGCCTGCTGCACCCTTTTGGCCGGCCGACCGTATTACGCGAACTGGATGCACTGACCAGCTTCGAGCAGCTTGGTGTGCGGGTGCCGCGTATTGTCTTCTGTGGGGCCGAACGCGATGCCGAGCATCAGTGGCGCGCGCTGCTGGTCAGTGAGGCGCTGGACGGCTTCGTCGAGCTCGACACCTGGCACGCCGAAGGTGCCCGCGAGCGGTATCCGCAGGTGGTGCACGAGCGCATGCTCAAGGACCTGGCGGACAACCTGGCGCGCATGCACCTGGGGCATTGGCAGCACGGCTGCCTGTATGGCAAGCACGTATTCATCAAGGTGATCGGCCAGGGCGAACAGGCCCGGGTCGAAGTGGCGCTGCTGGATCTTGAGAAATGCCGGCGCCGCATCAGCTGTCAGCGCGCGGCGGGTAACGACCTGCGCCAGCTGCGTCGCCACTCGTCGCTCAACGACGCGGAATGGCAGACGCTGCTCTACTTTTACAAGATGGCGTTTGGCAGCGCTGTCAAAGGGTTAGAGTAATGAAACTAGAAATCGCTCGAGCTTTGTTCCTGATAGCTGGCCTCGCGGTGACCACCGTCGCTGTGGCTGCCTGGGAAGAGCCGAGGCCGACGGTGTTCAGCAAGGCCGAGATGGCCGACCAGTGTCCGTTGCCACGGGACGGCAAAGTGCAGCAACAGGCCAAGGCCGAGCCGGATCAGGACTTGTTGCTGTTCCTGTTCGGCATGCGCCAGGGGTTGCGGCCGTTCGGTTGAACCCTGTGCCAGGTAGCAGTGCCAGAGGCCTCGCAACTGCGGGGCCTCTGGCATTTTTGCATGTGCTTTGCCGGCCTCTTCGCGGGCGAACCCGCTCCTACAGGTACGGCGCCGCTTCTGAAGCTGGCGCCATACCTGTGGGAGCTGGCTTGCCGGCGATAGGGCCCGATCAGGCCACAGCAGTTTCTTTGGCCACCGATTTGTGCGCCAGCAAAGTGTAGATACAAGGCAGCACAAACAAGGTAAACAGCGTGCCAATCGACATCCCGGTGGCAATCACCGTGCCGATGTCGAAGCGGCTGACTGCCCCCGCTCCGCTTGCCAGAATCAGCGGCACCATGCCGAACACCATCGCCGCTGTAGTCATCAGCACCGGCCGCAGGCGAATGGCCGCCGCCTCCTCAATCGCCTCGCGCACGCTCAGGCCGCGCTCTTCACGCAGTTGGTTGGCGAATTCGACGATCAGGATGCCGTGCTTGCTGATCAGCCCGATCAAGGTCACCAGCCCGACCTGGGTATAGATGTTCATGCTCGATATACCCAGAAACAACGGCAGCAACGCGCCGCAGATCGACAGCGGAACCGTCACCAGAATCACCAACGGGTCGCGGAAGCTTTCGAACTGCGCTGCCAGTACCAGGAAGATGATCGCCAAGGCCAGACCGAAGGTGACCCACAGCGCGCTGCCTTCCTGCACATACTGGCGGGCCACGCCGGCGTAGTCGAAGGCGAAGCCCTCGGGGGCCTCTTCACGGGCGATGTCCTGTACGGTCTGCAGCGCTTCACCCAGGCTGACCATGGGCACGCCCTGGATGATTGCAGCGTTCAACTGCTGGAACTGGTTGAGCTGGCGCGGGCGGGCGCGGTCGCTGAGGGTGATCAGGGTCGACAGTGGCAGCAACTGGCCTTGGTCGTTCTTCACGTAGTAGCTGTTAAGCCAGCCGGGGTTGGCGCGGTACGCTCGCTCCACCTGGGCAATCACCTTGTAGCTGCGGCCTTCGAGGGTAAACCGGTTGATTTCCCCCTCGCCCAGCAGGGTCGCCAGGGTACCGCCCAGGGTGTCCATCGAAACCCCCATCTGCGCCGCCTTGGCGCGGTCGATATCCACCACCACCTCGGGTTTGTCGAACGCCAGGTCGACGTCGAGGAAGGCGAACTTGCCCGATTCCTGGGCGCGCGCCTTGATGCGCTGGGCCACCTCCAGCAATGCCGGATAGTCGCCAGCGGTGTTGATCACGAACTGGAACGGCAGGCCTTCGCCGGTGCCCGGCAACGACGGCAGGTTGAAGCCGAAGATCTGCAGCCCGGCGATTTCCTCGAGCTTGGCCTGCACCAGTGGCAGCAGCTCCATCTGGGTACGCTCGCGCTCGTTCCAGGGCTTGAGCAAAAAGCCGCCAATACCGGTTTGCACGCCGTTGAAACCGTTGATCTGGAACGACGAGTAGTACTCGGGAAAGCCCTTGAACAGTGGGGTGAACTGGTCGGTGTAGGCGTTGAGGTAGTCGAGGTTGGCCGGTTGCGGCGAGCTGCTCATCATGAAGATCACCCCCTGGTCCTCGTTGGGCGCCAGTTCGTTCTGGGTGAACTTGAGCAATACCGGGATCAGGCACAGGATGATCACGGCAAACACCAGCACCACCGGCCGGCTGTCGAGCGTGGCGTGCAGCAGGCGCTGATAACGCGCTTTCAGGCGTTCGAACAGCAGGTCCAGGCGATGCGCCAGGCCGCTGGGGTTCTGCTCATGGCGCAGCAGCAGGGCGCACATCATAGGCGACAGGGTGAGGGCCACGATGCCCGAGATGATCACCGCACCGGCCAGGGTCAGGGCAAACTCCTTGAACAAGGCGCCCGTCAGCCCGGTAAGAAAGCCGATCGGCGCGTACACCGCAGCCAGGGTGATGGTCATCGATACCACCGGCATGGCGATTTCACGGGCGCCCTCCAGTGCTGCGTCGAAGGGCGACTTGCCTTCCTCCATGTGCCGGTGAATGTTTTCCACCACGACGATCGCGTCGTCCACCACCAGGCCGATGGCCAGCACCATGGCCAGCAAGGTCAGCAGATTCAGCGAGTAGCCCATCATCTGCATGAAGAACAGCACGCCAATCATCGACAGCGGAATGGTCACTACGGGTATCAGCACCGAACGCAGCGCGCCGAGGAACAGGAACACCACCACGATGACAATCAGCACTGCTTCGCCGAGGGTCTTGATGACCTCGGCGATGGAGGCCTGGATGAACAGCGTCGCGTCGTAGGCTATCGACACTTTCAGCGCCGAGGGCAGCTGGCTTTCCAGCTCGGGCATGATCCGCCGCACTTCCTTGATGACGTCCAGCGGGTTGGCGGCGGGAGTAGCCTTGATGCCGATGTACACCGACGGCGTGCCGTCGAACGAGCTGACCGTGTCGTAGTTTTCGGCGCCCATCTCGACCCGCGCGACATCGCCCAGCAGCACGCGGCTGTCCCCGCTGGTTTTCAGTGGCAGCGCCGCGAACGCCTCGGCCGACTTCAGCTCGGTGCTGGCATTGATGCTGGTGACCACGTATTCGCCCTTGACCTCGCCAGCGGCGGAGAGGAAGTTGTAGCGGCGCACGGCATTGGTCACGTCGGTGGCCGACAGGCCGAAGCCGGCCAGCTTCACCGGGTCCAGCCAGAGGCGCATGGCGAACACCTGGTTGCCGAGGATCTCCGCCTCGGCCATGCCTGGCAGGGTGGCCAGCTTGGGCTGGATCACCCGCGACAGGTAGTCGGTGATCTGTGGGTTGCTCATTTCCTTGCTGTAGAAGCTGACATACATCAGCGCCGAAGCATCGGCGGCCTCCTTGCTCAGCACCGGGTCTTCGGAGTCCTGGGGCAGCTTGTTGCGCACCTCGTTGGCCTTGGCCAGCAGCTCGGTGAACAGCCGGTCGCTGTCGGCCCCGATGCGCGCGTAGATGGAAATGATCGAGAAGTTCTGCCGGCTCACCGAGGTCATGTAGTCGATGCCTTCGGCACTGGCCAGGCTTTGCTGCAGCGGTTGGGTGATGTAGCCCTGGATGGTTTCGGCGTTGGCCCCGGGGTAGGCCGTGGTCACCGTGATCAGGGCGTTTTCCATTTGCGGGTACTGGCGGATCTGCAGCTTGTTCCAGGCCTGGAAGCCCAGCAGCAGGATCAGCAGGCTGACCACGCTGGCCAGCACCGGGCGGCGGATGAACGGGTCGGTGAACGCCATGGCCAGCCTCCTGTCAGTCCATGCCCGCTGCGCCCGGGTCGGGCTTGAGGGCGTTGTCCTGGCCGATACGGATGGCGGCGCCGGGGGTGAGCTTTAGCTGGCCGGCAGTAACCACCTGCTCTCCAGCCTGCAGGCCCTTGCTTACCACCACCAGCCCGTCACGGCGTTCGCCGGTGTGCACCGTGCGTTGTTCTGCGACCAGCTGGGGCTGACCCTTGTCGTCGTTTTCCGGCTTGCCATCCTTGTCCTTCTTCGGCGCGGCGACATACACCGAGTTGCCATACAAGGTGTAGGTAATGGCGCTTTCCGGCACCACCACGCGCGGCTGCGGGTCGGGCAGCAGGATCAGCAGGCTGGCGAACATGCCCGGCAGCAGTTTGCCGTCCGGGTTGCCCATGGTCGCGCGGACCAGCAGGTTACGCGTGGCTTCATCGACCTTGGGGTTGATGGCGCTGAGGCTGGCGGGGAAGGTCTGGCCGGGGTAGGCGGCCACCTGCACCAGCACCTGCTGGCCCAGGCTCAGGTGAGGCAGGGTCTGTTCCGGCACGTTGAAGTCGACGTACAGGCTGGAGGTGTCCTGCAACGTGGCGATCACCGTGCCGGCGGCAAGGTAATCGCCGACGTCCACCTGGCGGATGCCGATGGTGCCGCTGAAGGGGGCACTGATGCTTTTTTTGGTCTTGGATGCCCTGAGTTGCTCCACTACCGCCTGGTTGCGCAGGTACTGCGCATTGAGGCGGTCGAACTCGCCGCGCGAGATCGCCGAATCACCAACCAGCTGCCTGCCGCGGCCAAAGTCGACTTTGGCCAGGCCCAGGTCGGCCTCGGCAGTGCCGAGCAGGGCCGTTTCCTGGTCGTCGTTGAGGCGCAGCAGCGGCTGCCCGGCCTTCACTTTTTGCCCGGAGTCGAAGTACAGGGTTTTGACGATGCCTTCTACCTCCAGGCTCAGCTCCACGCCCTGCAGCGCCTTGAGGCTGCCGACGGCGGGCAGGCGCTCTTGCCACTGGCGCTGTTCGGCCAAGGCGGCCGCGACGGTGATGGGCGGCTTGGGGGCAGTGAACATCTGGATCTGCTGGTAGATCGAAAACGCCTTGTAGCCAGCGAGGGCCAGCACGATCAGCAGAACCACGGCCAACATGATGAGCATGCGCCGGCGCAGCATAGGTCCGGTTCCTTGGATACGGTTGTTATTCGTTTGGACACGACAACGGGCGATCCTGCCCACGTGTGGATGGGGGAAGTATTGACTGTTTTTTGTAGAAAGGGTGTGAAATGCCTGCAAGGGCCCTTTCGCGGCTGAAGCCGCTCCCACAGGGACCACGTAATCATAGGGTTACGCGGTCCCTGTGGGAGCGGCTTCAGCCGCGAAAGGGCCGGCACCTACAGCAGAAAATTCAGACCAGATGCAGGTGGTTATCCCAGAACCCGGAGGGCAGGTTCATCGGCTGCCCGACCAGTTCGGCCTTGCGGCAGTCATAGAACCGGCAACGCCCCTGCCCGGAGGTGACGACAAAGCCGTCCTTCACGGCCCCCACCCCGGCGCAATCGGGCATCGGCGCATCCAGCCGCACTGCGCCGCTGTCCAGGTCCCAGACAAACAGGCGGTTGGCCCGTGGCGCGGTCAACGCCACCAGGCGCAACTCGCTGTGGATGGCCACGCTGGCGGTGTACTGGGCCATCGCCTGCAACTGCCGCTCTGGCACCGGGAAGGCCTTGAACGGCTCGCCCGGGCGTTTGATCGCCAGCAGTTCGGCTGTTTCGTCGGCATCGCCCATGAACTGCTGGCAGGCGGCGATGGTGCCATCGCTGCCCACCGCCAGGTGCCTCACGCTGTTCATCTGCTGGGCCAGGGTTTCCTTGCTCAGCAGGGTGCCGTCGCGCTGCATCAGCACCAGGCTGGGCTGCATGGCGTCGAGGTTCATCTCCACCCGGCTTTCGGCTTCGGTGCGGATGCCGCCGTTGGCCACGATCAGCGTTTCGCCGTCCGGCAGCCAGGCCACTTCGTGCGGGCCGATGCCGTGGGTCGGGATTTCACCGGTATGCACCAGGCGCTCACCCTCGAAGCGGTACACACCGAGCAGGCCACGGCCGGGATCGGTGGTGTCGTTCTCGGTGGCATACAACCATTCGCCGCCTTTGTGCACCACGGCGTGGCCGTAGAAATGCCGGTTCGGCTGCGAGGTGATCGTCTGCAACAGGCGCCCGTCGCGCAGGTCGACCAAGTAGCTTTCGGTACCGGGGCGACGGGCGACGAACAGGGCGATCGGCTGTTCGGGGTGGTGGATGATAGCGTGGCAACGCTGGGCGACCTGGGTGCTGAACACCTGGGTGCCGTCCAGGCGGAAACCGACGGCATAGTGCTTGCCGTCGCCATCGTCACGCGCCGAGAGCAGCAGGGGTTCGCTGCCTTTGTTGCGGAACAGGCTCCAGCCGCCCAGGGTCAGGGCGCTGAGCAATACGCTACCGAGTTTGAGGGCCTGGCGTCGCAGCATGATCAGTCACCGTCGTTGGCATTGAAGCCCAGCTGGATGTTCAACGCCTTGGCCAGCTCGCCTTCGTGCAGGCGGTGGACGACGTTGAGGCTGTCGTAGATCTGGTTGAGGGTTTGCTGGCCAGCCTCGTCGGCCAGCAGCTCGCCCAGGGTCTTCTGGTTGTCGGCCAGCAGCTTGAGCGAGGTAGCGTAGGCGTCGTCGATCTTGCCGGCCAGCGCTTTCTGATCGCTGGGCAGCAGGCCGCGCATGCCCTGGTTGTCGACCCCGACCCACACGGCCTGCGCCGCCTTGAGGGTGGCTTCCAGGCTTTTCATGGAAGAATGGCTGCGCCAGGCTTCTGCCTGCAGCGGCTGTGGAATGCCCTTGCTCTGACGGCCCATCGGCGCGCCCAGTTTTTTCTTCAGGCTGTCCAGTGCAGTGACCTGCGAGCGCAGCAGGTCGGCGATTGCCTCGTGCGAGTCGGCGTAGCGCTGGTTGGGGAACTTGGTCATCTGCGAGAGCATGCCGTCGGTGCTGTTCCAGCCCTTGAGGATCTCTTCGGCCAGCGCCTTCTGGTGTTCGCCAATGGCCACCAGCAGCGGGCAGTAGCGGGCTTTCTGCTCGGCTGTGGCGATGTCCGGCTTGCTGTCGAACAGGATGTACTCGTACGCCGACAGGCCACGTACCACCACGCTGGCCTTGCCCAGGGCGGCAGCGTCTACCGGCTTGTCGCCGTTGACCAGTTGCTCGACCTGGCGGCCCACCAGGTTCTTCTTGTCGGGCCAGAACTGTACCTGCCACGCGCGGTTGCCTTCGGCCAGCGGGCCGACCAGCAGCGGTTGCAGTTCAGCCCAGGCCTTTTGCGCATTGAGGAAGTCGGCGCGGGCCTTGTCCAGGCTTTCCTTGCCTTCGCAGTAGGCCAGGGCGCTGGCAGCCAGCGCACGGTCGGCTTCGACCCAGCGGCTGTAGGTTGGCAGGATCACCTGCTTGGCGATGGCCGCCGAGGTGACTGCTTGCGGGTCCTGCGGCGAGCAGGCACCGAGAGCAAGTGCGGCGAGGCTGGTGAACAACAGTTTGGGTCGGAACATGCCCGGCTCCTTAGCGCGTTTAAAGTGAGTTCAGGAACGCCAGCAACGCGGCGCGTTGCTCGGCATCGAATGTGAGCACGAAGTTGCGTGCCGCCTCGGCTTCGCCACCATGCCAGAGCACGGCTTCCAGCAGGTTGCGGGCGCGGCCGTCGTGCAGGAACTGGCTGTGGCCACTGACGGTTTCGCTCAGGCCGACGCCCCATAGTGGCGCGGTACGCCAGTCCTGGCCGTTGGCGGCGAATTCGGTACGCTCGTCAGCCAGGCCCGGGCCCATGTCATGCAGCAACAGGTCGCTGTAGGGGCCGATGACCTGGTTGGCCAGTTCGGGCTCGGCCGCATCGGCGGCGGTGGTGAATTGCGGTGTGTGGCAACCCTGGCAGCCGGCCTGGTAGAACAGGTTCTTGCCGGCCAGTACCTGCGTCGACCCTACGTCGCGGCGCGCCGGTACGGCCAGGTTGCGGGTGTAGAAAGTGACCAGGCGCAGGATGTTGTCGCTGACTTCCTTTTCGCCGTTGGCGCCGTCGCCGTTGGGCGCGGCCAGGCAGTCGGCCTGCGCCGCGGTGCAGTCGTCGCCAGGCTGCAGGGTGGTGGTCAGGCCCATGTCGCCGGCAAAGGCGTGCACGTTCTGCTGGTTGACATTGGGCTGCCCGGCTTTCCAGCCGAAGCGGCCGATCACGGTCTTGCCCTGGGCATCATCCCACACCCGGTTGGCCCGCCCGCGGATACCGTCGCGGTTGCGGTCGTCCGGGTCTTCGTTGGCCAGCAGGTCGGCTTCGGGGATGGCTTCGAGCAGGCCCAGGCCGATCATCGGCGGCGCCACCCTCGCTGAAAAGCGCGTGTCGGGGTGCATCACGCCGTAGCCAAGCTGGGTGATCTGCAGGGTCGGCTTGCGCAGCTCGACCTGGTGGCCATCCTTGAACGAAACAGTCTGGCTGCTGTAGCTCACCCGTACCTTGCCTTCTGGCGCCACCCCGGGAATGGCCATGTCCTGCAGCTGGGTGCCGTACACTGGCTCCGGCACCACGCCAAGGCGCTCGATCACCTTGGCCAGGTAGGGCTGATCGGGGATCGACAGGCGTACCAGCATGCCCACGGCGTTGTTGTCATCCAGTTCGGGCGGGTGGCCACGGCCGTCGCGCACGTGGCAGTTCTGGCAGGCGTTGGTGTTGAACAGCGGACCCAGGCCGTCACGCGCGGTCGTGGTCGATGGGGCGATCACCCAGGGGTTGCGGAAAAAGCTGTTGCCCACGGCAAAATCCAGGCGCCGCTCGGGCGAGAGGTTGGCCGAAGGCAGGGAATAGGCGTTGCGGTCGCTGCGCTGCACGGTCGCCTTGCCGCCTGACAACGCTTCGCCGGGCTCGGCCTGGGTAAAACGCGGGGCGTCGTCACAGGCGGCGAGGGCGAGGGCCAGCAGCAGCAGGGGGAGTCGGGACAGCGACAAGGACATCGAAAATCCTGGGCGTGAGCGAAAAACCGGCGTGCAAGCTTAGCAGGGTGGGGAAGTTTGAATAAGAGCAATTTGCAATTGCTGGATGAAATCGGTGTCAGTTGGCCAGAAGCCAAAAAGGCGACCCGAAGGCCGCCTCTTTCATGAACCGCTACCGCACGATCAGAATTCGTGATCCGCAGTATCCGGGTTCAGGTTGGAAATGCCCAGCTTGCCTGCGGCCTGCTCGATCGCGCCGGTCTGCTTGACCAGCGAAGCGATGGCATCACGCACGATCTGATTGCCGGCGGTGTTGTCGGCAGCGATCAGCTGGTCGTAGTGCTCGCCTTTGAGGGCGTGGTCGACGATCACCTGGATCTTGGCTTCGGTGGCTTCCAGGTCGGCCTTGAGGGTGGCGTCGGCGGCCGGGTCGACCTTGGCTACCAGCGACGACAGGCTTGGGCCGGTCACCTTGCTGCCGTCCGGACGGGTGTACTCGCCCAGGTAGACGTTGCGGATGCCCTTGGCGTCGTAGAAGTGCGAGTAGTGAGTGTTGTCGCTGAAGCAGTCGTGCTCGTCTTCCGGCGAGTTGGCTTCCAGCGAAACTTTCATGCGCTCGCCCGCCAGTTCGCCCAGCGACAGGCTGCCCATGCCGAACAGCATCTTGCGCAGGCCGTCGTTGACCGATTCGGCTTCCAGCTTGGCGCGGTAGTTGTCGGCCACGTTCGGTGCCCAGTTGCCGACCATCTCTTCGAGGTCCTTGACCAGCAGGTCGGTGACGGCCTTCAG
Source organism: Pseudomonas sp. CM25 (assembly GCF_013179705.1). Classification (NCBI taxonomy): domain Bacteria; kingdom Pseudomonadati; phylum Pseudomonadota; class Gammaproteobacteria; order Pseudomonadales; family Pseudomonadaceae; genus Pseudomonas; species Pseudomonas sp. CM25. Next base: position 28,073 of record NZ_JABMCW010000032.1, read on the forward strand.
GTAGGCGCGGCGACGGTCGTTGTGGCCGCCAGTGGCGCCCTGGCCTTCCAGGTAATCGGAAGCCGGACGGTTGCCAGCGCCCGGGCCGGTGCCGTTCAGGTCCTGGCCCCAGAGCAGGAACTCGATGGCGTGGTAGCCGGTGGCAACGTTGGCTTCGGAGCCGCCCAGTTCGTTCAGGCTGGCCAGCTTCTCGGGGGTGATGTCCTTGACGTCGATTTTCTCTTCGCCCACCTGGATCTCGGTGTTGGCGATGATGTTGGCGCTGGCGGCCGGGTTGCCCAGGGCGTGCTCGTAGCTCTTGTCGACGTAGTCGATCAGGCCTTCGTCCAGGGGCCAGGCGTTCACTTGGCCTTCCCAGTCGTCGATGATGGTGTTGCCGAAGCGGAACGCTTCGCTCTGCAGGTACGGTACGCGCGAGGCGAACCAGGCTTCCTTGGCGGCCTTCAGGGTTTCGTCGTTGGGCTTGGCCAGGAACGCGTCGACAGCGGTCTGCAGGGTTTTGGCGGTGCTCAGCGAGTCGCTGTACACGGCGTAGACCAGCTCGGCGTAATGCTTGACCACTGCTTTACCGGCGGCTTCGTCGACGGCCCCTGGCGCGGCAGCGGTGGTGCTGGCGGCAGCAGGTGCCTGGGCTTGCGGAGCAGCAGCCTTGTCATCTTTTTCGCCGCAACCGGCAAGGGCGATGGCGATGGCCAGCAGACTGGCCGAGGCCAGAGGCATACGAATCATTATTGGTTTTCCTGCGTCGTGTGGTTGGACAGTGCGCCGAGGCACGCGAAACCACAACATCATGCGAAAGATTTGCATTTGCTGTAAAGGGGCGGGGGCGCAATTGATGTAAATGCGGGTCACGGCCTGTAACCGGCGGGTTGCGTCAGAACATCGAAACCTGGTTACGCTGGGCCTGCTTGAGGAATTGGGTGAGCTCACGGGCCGACAGCGGCTTGCTGTAGTGGTAGCCCTGGCCCTCATGGCAGCCTTGGGCGACGATGTAGGTTTCCTGTTCGACGGTTTCCACGCCTTCGGCAATTACCTGCATGCCCAGGCTCTTGCCCAGCTGGATGATGGCGCGAACGATGGTGGCATCGTCATCGTCGTCGAGCAGGTCCTGGACGAAGCTCTTGTCGATCTTGATCTTGTCCAGCGGCAGCGATTTCAGGTAGCTGAGCGACGAGTAGCCGGTGCCGAAGTCATCGATGGCAATCAGCGCCCCCGAGCGGCGCAGGCTCAACAGGTGCTGGGCGGCGGTGCTGATGTCCTCCATCAGGCCTGTCTCGGTGACTTCCAGCTCAAGGCTGCGCGGCGGCAGGCGGTAGGCCTGCAACAGGTTGTTGACCACCCGCGGCAGTTCGCTGTGGTGCAGCTGCACGGTCGACAGGTTGACCGCCATGCGCAGGTCGCTGAAGCCTTGGTCATGCCATTCGCGCAGTTGCCGGCAGGCCTGGTCGAGCACCCATTCGCCGATGCTGATGATGCTGCCGTTCTGTTCGGCCAACGGAATGAACTGGTCCGGTGGCACCATGCCCAGCTCTGGGTGCTGCCAGCGCAGCAGCGCCTCGACCCCGACAACGCGGTGGTCGCGGTAGCTGATCTGGGGTTGGTACACCAGGTACAGCTGGTTGCGCGGCAGGGCCTCGCGCAGGTCCTTTTCCAGCTCGCGGCGGCGGCGCATCTCACTGTCGACGCTGGCGATGTAGAACTGATAGCGGTTGCGCGAACGGGCCTTGGCCAGGGTCATGGTCTGTTCGGCTTTTTGCAGCAGTTTCTCGGTGCTGTCGCCATCTTCGGGGAACAGGGTGATGCCGATGGTGGCGCGCAGGCGAATCTGCTGATGGTCGAGGTCGAACGGCACTTCCAGGTCGTCAAGAATGCTCTGTGCCAGTTCGGCGGCCTCGTAGGGCTGTTCGATGTTGGCTTGCACCAGGGCAAACTGGTCACCGCCCAGCCGTGCCAGCGCACCGAGGCGGCCGCTGTGGGCGCGCAGGCGGTCGGCCAGCGCCAGCAGCAGTTGGTCGCCGACCTGGTAGCTGAATTGCTCGTTGATGCCCTTGAAGTCGTCCAGGCCCACGCACAGCACTGCCACACGGTGCTGCAGGCGGCCGCCGTCGACGAGGATCTTGTCCAGCTGCTGCTGCAGTTGCTGGCGGTTTGGCAGGCCAGTGAGGAAATCGTACTGGGCCATGCGTTGCAGGCTGTTCTCGGCCTCATGGCGCAGGTGGGTGTTGCGCTCGATCGATGCCAGCAACTGGTTGGCGGTATTGACCCACAGGCCCAGCTCGTTCTTTTCGTGGCCCTTGAGCAGCGGAATCTGGTGCTGGCTGGGGCGATCGGGGTTGATTTGGGTGAGGTGCTCGATGATTTTCGACAGGGGTTTGGTCAGCAGCCAGTGATAGACCAGGTACAGCACCAGGCCCATCGCCAAGGCCCGTAGCACGCCGGAGACGAAGATGATCACCGCGTTGATCAGGAAGTCTTCACCGTAGGAGGAGGTGTCGAGGGTGATGCTGAGGTCGCCGTAATATTCGCTGTAGGGGCCGCGACCGACCAGTTGCGTGGTGTAGGTGCGTTCCTGGCCGAGGATCAGGTCGGTCAGCCAGCGCATCGACATGTCCTGCAGCGGGCGGGACTTTTCTGCCAGCATGGTTTCGTTGGGGTGGCCGATGGAGGCCATGCGCACCGATTCGTCCTGGAACAGGCCTTCCATTACCTGCATGCCCATTTCGCGGTCCAGGCTGTACACCGCCTGGGTTGAAGGGTCGCGGAACATGTCGAGGATGCGCTGGGCATCGTTGTTCACGGCCTGGCGGGTCTTGTAGGTGTCATAGACGATTTGCGCACAGCTGAGCACGACGCCGACCGCCAGCGCCGACAGCAGCACGACCCTGAGCAACTTGACCGACAAGCTGTTCC
>NZ_JABMCW010000320.1:0-6028 GCF_013179705.1 Pseudomonas sp. CM25
CTTCCTTGCGGTAACGGGCGATGAAGGGCACGGTCGAGCCTTCGTCCAACAGGCCCACGGCCGCCTCGACCTGCTGGGGGCGTACGCCCAATTCCTCGGCGATACGGCTGTTGATGCTGTCCATGTAAACCACCTGACATTTGTGAAAACGGGGGTCGCCTGTGGGCTTTTCGCCCGGCGGCGCTGGATGAAAGCCGCGCATTATACCCATCGTAAACGGCTTGCGGTGATGGCGCCCGGCCAGCCGGAACTGGCGCCCGGGGAAAAATCTGCTAACAATGCTCACGCAACGTGCAGCAATGGCTACGCCATAATGCGCGGCGAAACCAGAGGAGTTATTCATGACCGGCACGCCAAACACCGCTGAAGGTGACAAGATTCTCATCGTCGATGACGATCCAGGGCTGAGCAGCCTGCTGGAACGTTTCTTCACCAGCAAGGGCTACCGTGCCCGTGCGGTGCCGAACACTGAACAGATGGACCGCCTGCTGCAGCGCGAGGTGTTCAACCTGGTGGTGCTCGACCTGATGCTGCCGGGCGAGGATGGCCTGTCCGCGTGCAAGCGCCTGCGCCAGCAGAACAACCAGATCCCGATCATCATGCTCACCGCCAAGGGCGACGAGCTCAGCCGTATCAAAGGCCTGGAACTGGGCGCCGACGACTACCTGGGCAAACCGTTCAACCCGGACGAGCTCATGGCCCGGGTCAAGGCCGTGCTGCGCCGCCAGTCACCCAGCGTACCGGGTGCACCGGGCAGCGAGGACGAATCGGTCACCTTTGGCGACTACGAGCTGTCGCTGGCGACCCGCGAACTCAAGCGCGGCGACGAAGTGCACATGCTTACCACCGGTGAATTCGCCGTGCTCAAGGCCCTGGTGATGCACGCCCGCGAGCCGCTGACCCGCGACAAGCTGATGAACCTGGCCCGTGGCCGTGAATGGGATGCGCTGGAGCGCTCCATCGACGTGCAGATCTCGCGCCTGCGCCGCATGATCGAACCCGACCCTTCCAAGCCGCGCTACATCCAGACCGTCTGGGGCGTGGGCTATGTGTTCGTGCCTGACGGAAACGCCGGCAAATGATGCCTGGTCGTCGATGAAAACACCGCTCTGGTTTCCGCAAAGCTTCTTCGCCCGCACGCTGTGGCTGGTGCTGATCGTCGTGCTGTTCTCGAAGGCATTGACCCTGGTCTACCTGCTGATGAACGAGGACGTGCTGGTCGACCGTCAGTACAGCCACGGTGTGGCGCTGACCCTGCGCGCCTATTGGGCGGCGGATGAAGAAAACCGCGACAAGATCGCCGAGGCTGCCGGGCTGATTCGGGTTACCGGCTCTGGTGTGCCGGAAGGCGAGCAGCACTGGCCCTACAGCGAAATCTACCAGCGGCAGATGCAGGCCGAGCTGGGTGATGACACCGAGGTCCGGCTGCGCATTCATGCGCCACCAGCGTTGTGGGTCAACGCGCCTAGCCTGGGCCCCGGTTGGTTGAAGGTCCCGCTGTACCCGCACCCGCTACGTGGGCAGAAGATCTGGAACGTGCTGGGCTGGTTCCTGGCCATCGGCCTGTTGTCCACCGCCTCGGCCTGGATTTTCGTGCGTCAGTTGAACCAGCCGCTCAAGCGCCTGGTGTTCGCTGCCCGCCAGCTGGGCCAGGGCCGCAGCGTGCGCCTGCCAATCAGCGATACGCCCAGCGAAATGACCGAGGTGTACAAGGCCTTCAACCAGATGGCCGAGGATGTCGAGCAGGCCGGGCGCGAGCGCGAGCTGATGCTGGCCGGGGTTTCCCACGACTTGCGCACACCGCTGACACGCCTGCGCCTGTCGTTGTCCCTGCTGAACAGCGACAGCGAACTGAGTGACGACATGGTCCGCGATATCGAGGACATGGACGCGATTCTCGATCAGTTCCTGGCGTTTATCCGCGATGGCCGAGACGAGCCGGTGGAGGACGTTGACCTGGCTGAGCTGGTGCGTGAGGTGGTAGCACCCTACAACCAGCCTGAAGAACGTGTGCGCCTGTGCCTGGAGCCGATTCCCCCGTTCCCGGTGCGTCGGGTTTCGCTCAAGCGCATGCTGGGCAACCTGATCGGCAACGCCCTGCACCATGCTGGCAAGGGGGTTGAGGTGGCTGCCTATGTATCGGGCGACGAGAGTGCGCCGTATGTGGTGCTGAGCGTACTCGACCGCGGCACCGGGATCGACGAATCGGAACTGGAGACCATCTTCAACCCGTTCATTCGTGGAGACCGCGCCCGGGGCGGCAAGGGCACCGGGCTGGGGCTGGCGATCGTCAAGCGGATTGCGGCGCAGCACGGCGGCAATGTCGAGTTGCGCAATCGCTCGGGTGGCGGGATCGAGGCTCGGGTGCGGCTGCCGCTGGGATTGCTGTTGCCGCGAAATGCAGTGTGAGACTTACCGGCCTCTTCGCGGCTAAAGCCGCTCCCACAGGTACTGCGCTATTCCTGTGGGAGCGGCTTTAGCCGCGAAGAGGCCGGTACAAGCTTGAGTCAGCCTTTACCCTTGGTCCGGGTCTGATTCGGCCCGCCATTCTTCTCCAGGTGCTCGATGATCATCCCCGCCACGTTCTTGCCGGTGGTCATCTCGATGCCTTCCAGCCCCGGTGACGAGTTCACTTCCATCACCAGCGGCCCATGGTTGGACCTGAGGATATCCACACCCGCCACGCTCAAGCCCATCACCTTTGCCGCGCGAATGGCGGTAATGCGTTCTTCTGGCGTGATCTTGATCAGGCTGGCGACGCCGCCGCGGTGCAGGTTGGAACGGAATTCGCCCGGTTTGGCCTGACGTTTCATCGAGGCGATCACCTTGTCACCCACCACGAAGCAGCGAATGTCGGCACCGCCGGCCTCCTTGATGTACTCCTGCACCATGATGTTCTGCTTCAGGCCCATGAAGGCTTCGATTACCGACTCGGCCGCCTGGGTTGTCTCGCACAGCACCACGCCGATGCCCTGAGTGCCTTCCAGCACCTTGATCACCAGCGGCGCGCCGTTGACCATCTGGATCAGGTCGGGAATGTCGTCCGGCGAGTGGGCGAAGCCGGTGATCGGCAGGCCGATGCCGCGCCGCGACAGCAGTTGCAGCGAGCGCAGCTTGTCGCGCGAGCGGGCAATTGCCACCGACTCGTTGAGCGGGTACACGCCCATCATTTCAAACTGGCGCAGCACCGCGCAGCCATAAAAGGTTACCGAGGCACCAATACGCGGAATCACCGCGTCAAAGCCCTCCAGCGGCTTGCCGCGGTAGTGGATCTGCGGCTTGTGGCTGGCGATGTTCATGTAGGCCCGCAGGGTATCGATCACCACCATTTCGTGGCCACGCTGGGTACCGGCTTCGACCAGGCGGCGGGTGGAATACAGACGCGGATTGCGCGACAGCACAGCGATCTTCATGCAGCACCTGTGACAGGAGAGAGGGTGGCCGCGAAGGCCGGTTTGTCTTGTACGTACTTCAGGCCTGGGTTGACCACCAACTGGCCGTGAATCAGGGCTTTGGCCCCAAGCAACAGGCGGTAGCGCATGTTCTTGCGGCAGGTCAGGGTGAATTCCACTTCCCACACACGATCACCCAGGGCCAGTGACGTGCGGATGACATAACGGGCCTGGGCCTGGCCGTTGGAGCTCTTGATGGTTTTCATGGTGACCAGCGGTGCCTCGCAACGGCGGTGGCGCAGCTGCACCAGTGAGCCCAGGTGGGCGGTGAAGCGTACCCATGGCTGGCCATCACGCTCGAACGGTTGCACCTCGGTGGCGTGCAGGGTGGAGGTGCTGGCGCCGGTGTCGATCTTGGCGCGCAGCCCGGCCACGCCAAGGTCGGGCAGGGCGACCCACTCGCGCAGGCCGATTACAGTCAAATGGTCAAATGTCTTCACGAAACGCACCCTGCCAATGAGGTGGTGAACTGTAAGCATCGCGGGGACTTTTTGCATCCGTATGTGAAGGTAGTACAGTTCGATGAAAGACAGAATCCGAGGAAACGGGATGGCACAAAAAGCCGAAGACGACGACAAGGTCCGCCTGGACAAGTGGCTGTGGGCGGCGCGGTTCTACAAGACCCGGGCGCTGGCCAAGGCTGCTATCGAAAGCGGCAAGGTGCATTGCCGGGGCGAGCGTTGCAAGCCAGGCAAGGAGCCACGTGTGGGTGACGCGTTTGTGCTGCGCACCGGGTTTGATGAGCGCACCGTTGTGGTGAAGGCGTTATCGGTGGTGCGGCGCGGGGCGCCGGAGGCGCAGGCGCTGTATGAAGAGACCGAAGAAAGTGTGCGGCGCCGTGAGCAGGCGGCGCAATTGCGCAAGGCGGGGGCGATGGGGGTGACCACCGATGGCCGGCCAAACAAAAAGCAGCGGCGGCAGATTCACCAACTGCACGGGAGCTTTGAATAGCCGGGGCCGCTTCGCGCCCCATCGCGACACAAGGCCGCTCCTACAGGGGGGCGCGTAAGCCTGTAGGAGCGGCCTTGTGTCGCGATGGGGCGCGAAGCGGCCCCGGAAATTTAGCGGATCACCGCCAATCGACCGACCAACGGTAGCCTGGCCGCAACGTTGAATAGCGGTGCGGTCCAGCGAATCAACGCGGCACTACCCTTGGCCGCCAGCGGCGTGTAATAGCTCCAGCCCAGCGCCAGTACCGCCATCAGCAATCCGCCGATGTAGTCATCTTGCCCCCAGTGCGCCCCGGCCACCAGGCGCGGCAGCATGAACAGCAGCGCCAGCCCCCAGATCACCAGGTACTGCAGCAGGCGGCGGCTGAACACGCTCATGAACAGCGCCCAGATCAGCAGCACCGAGGCATGATCACCCGGAAAACTCTTGCTTGAACGGTCCTTGAGCTCCCAGGCCGCTTCCAGGTTGGGGTAGTAATCGCTGAGGTGCACCACGCCGTCGAGGATCATCGACGGGCTCTTGTGTTGCCACCCGGCTGCATCCACCCACTTGGAAAACAGCGCGCGAATCACCACTAAGAGGAATAGCGTGACCAGAAAGCCGAAAAAGGCCTGGCGAACCTGGGCTGCCTTGAACACCCAGTTGCCCCGGATAAGCGCGGCCAGCAGGATCAGGCCGACGACGATGTCGAACGGGCGCAGGCTACCTACGGTCCAGATGTAGCGCCAGGCAGTGCTGTCGGCCAGCGGCGCATTCAGGCTGTGGAACAGCCACTCGTCGAAAGTCAGGCACAGGGTATGGCCAATGGGCCATAACCAGAAACACAGTAGAGCGATGGGCAGCAGCGTACACGCTGCCAAAGGTCCCAAGGACCACCTTGCTTGGAACAGTGGCCGATTGTCCATAAAATACCTCTATTGCAAACAGAAATCGGAGCGCCTTGTAAGCGCTCTGTCACGGGTTTTCGCAGGTTGTCGATAACCCTTGTAACCATTTTGTCATCATTTTCAGATAGCCAAAACCTATGAGCGATTTGCCGGATACCGATTTCACCCAACGTTTCATCTTCGACGAGCGCGATGTGCGCGGCGAGTGGGTGTCTCTCGATGACAGCTACGCCGCGGTGCTGGCGCGTCACGAGTACCCCCAGCCAGTGCAGGCATTGCTCGGCGAATTGATGGCCGCCACCGCCCTGCTGGTGGGGGCGCTGAAGTTCGATGGCCTGCTGATCCTGCAGGCGCGTTCCGCCGGGCCGATCCCGCTGCTGATGGTCGAATGTTCCGGTGACCGCGACATTCGCGGCATGGCCCGTTACGAAGCGGAGCAGATCTCGGCTGATGCGACCCTGTCGCAACTGATGCCTGACGGGCACCTGACCCTGACCATCGACCCTGTCAAAGGCCAGCGCTACCAGGGCACCGTCGATCTCGATGGCACCAACCTGTCGGAGTGCTTCACCAACTACTTCGTCCAGTCGCAACAGCTGAATACCCGCTTCTGGCTCAACGCTGAAAACGGCAAGGCCCGTGGCCTGCTGCTGCAGCAGTTGCCGCGTGATCGCCAGCCTGACGACGAAGAGCGCGAAGACAGCTGGCAGCACGTGATCGCCCTGGCCAAGACCCTCA
>NZ_JABMCW010000321.1:0-6021 GCF_013179705.1 Pseudomonas sp. CM25
AGCCATAGCTGCCAAAGCCCTTGATCTGTTCGAAGATGCGCTCGGCAAACGCCAGGTCGTAACCATTGCGCAGCATGCCCTGCACCAACCTCTCGCGGTGCGGTTCCAGGCCGCCGTGACGCTTCCAGGCCGCCATGCTGCGGCGCAGCTGGTCGGCTTCACCGGGGCTGTAGTCGGCTGCGACCATTGCCAGTTCCATCACCTGTTCCTGAAACAGCGGCACCCCCAGGGTCCGCTCGAAGACTTCCTTGAGCTGCGGCGAAGGGTACGTCACCGGCTCCTGTTTGAGACGCCGGCGCAGGTACGGGTGCACCATGTCACCCTGGATCGGCCCCGGGCGGACGATGGCCACCTCGATGACCAGGTCGTAGAACGTGTTGGGCTGCAGCCGGGGTAGCATGGCCATCTGCGCGCGTGACTCGATCTGGAACACGCCCATGGTTTCGGCGCGGCTGATCATGGCGTAGGTGGCCGGGTCTTCGCTGGGGATGGTGGCCAGGGTCAGGTGCCGACCGCGGTGGCGCTGGAGCAGGTCGAAGCAACGGCGCAGGGCGCTGAGGATGCCCAGCGCCAGCACATCGACCTTGAGCAGGCCGACCATGTCCAGGTCATCCTTGTCCCACTGGATGACCGTGCGCTCTGCCATCGCGGCATTTTCAACCGGCACCAGCTGGTCCAGCGGTTGCTGCGAGATGACAAAACCACCCGGGTGCTGCGACAGGTGCCGGGGGAAGCCGATCAGCTCACCGGCCAGCACCAGCACCCGCCGCAGCGAAGGGCTGCCGGCCTCGAAACCGGCTTCAGCCAGGCGCTGCGCATCGGGAATACGGTCGCTCCAGCGGCCACAGCATTTGGCCAGGGCATCCACCTGGTCGGCGGGCAACCCCAGCACCCGCGCCACATCCCGCACAGCACCCGCAGCATGATAAGTGTTCACCACCGCAGTGAGCGCCGCGCGGTGTCGGCCATAACGGCGGAACACGTACTGGATCACTTCTTCGCGCCGGTCATGCTCGAAGTCCACATCGATATCGGGCGGCTCGTTGCGCTCGCGTGACAGGAAGCGCTCGAACAGCAGGCGGTGCTCCATGGGGTCGAGTTCGGTGATGCCCAGCACGAAACACACCACCGAGTTGGCCGCCGAACCACGCCCCTGGCACAGGATGCCCTCCCTGCGCGCGAAGGCGACGATGTCGTGCACGGTCAGAAAATAACTCTCGTAGCCCAGCTCTTCGATCAGCGCCAGCTCCTTGGCCAGCACATCCCGCACTTTGCGGCTTGGCCCGCCCGGCCAGCGTAACGGCAAGCCTTGTTCGCACAACTCACTCAGCCAGGTCGCTGGTGTATGGCCTTGAGGCACCAATTCGCGCGGGTACTGGTAGTGCAACTCGCTCAGGTCGAACCGGCAGCGCTCGGCGATGGCGAGCGTCTCGGCCAGCAGGTCGCCGGGGTACAGCTCGCCCAGTTGTGCCTGGCTGCGCAGATGCCGCTCGCCATTGGCAAACAGAAAGCGCCCGGCCTCGGCCACCTGACAATGCTGGCGGATGGCAGCCATGCAGTCCTGCAGCGCACGCCGGCCACGCACATGCATGTGCACGTCGCCGCAGGCCACCGCGCCGATACCCAGCCTGGTCGCCATGGCGAGCGAATGCTGCAGGCGCAAGGCATCGTCACTGCCCCGGTGCAGGTGCACAGCCAGCCACAGGCGGTTATCGAACACGCTGCGCAGCCACTGGCCAGCAGCGGTATCGCCGCTGTCATCGGCCACCCACAGGGCAAGCAAGCCTTGATGATGGTGCAGCACGTCGTCACGGAATAATTGGTACTCACCCTTTGGCGCCCGCCGCCGGGCCCGGGTGATCAGGGCGCAGAGGTTTTGATAGCCGACCAGGTTCTCCACCAGCAGCACCAGCTTGGGGCCGTCCTGCAATTGCACCTCGCTGCCCACGATCAGTTGCAGCTGATGCTCCTTGGCGGCCTGCCAGGCCCTGACGATGCCCGCCAGGGTGCATTCGTCAGTGATCGCCAGGGCCTGATAGCCTTGCTCACGCGCACGCCGGAACAACTCGTCAGCGCTGGAGGCACCGCGCTGAAAGCTGAAATTGGACAGGCAGTGCAGCTCGGCATAACCCTGGGTGTTCATGCGAACCAGCCCTGCAGCCACAGCGGCCCGGCCTGGCTCAGGTCGCGGTAGGCCCAGCCGCGCAGGCCGTCACGGGTTTCGATGCGGTAGTAGTCGCGGCGCACGTCAGCGCCATCCCACCAACCCGATTCGATGCGTTCGGCCTGCCCCTGCACCTGGTAGCCGGCTTCGTCCAGCGCCATGGGCGCGGCAAACAACCAGCCAGGGCGGCTACCGGGGGCGACCGGCATGCTGCCCTGGGCGCCCTGCTCTCGCGCTTGCCAGGCGCACTCGGGGCGATGATCGGCTGCGGCGCTCAGGCCCTTGACTGCCTCATCCCCCAGCCGGGCGCGCAGGCGCTCGCGCAATTGCTCCCAAGGTTGCGCCTGTTGTGCTCGTGGGTCGAACAACGCATGGTGCTGCGGCACAAAGGCTGGCAGGTCTTCGGCAACCAGCCGCAGGTTGCGCACCGGGGCGGGAATGCGTAGCGGCTCCAGGCGCCCCCGGGCCAGCTCGAACAGCCTTGCGGCATCCCGCTCGGCCGCCAGCAGCCCCACCTTAAGCAAGGTGTCCGGCCCTTCGACGTGTTCCAGGTGCAGGCAGAACCGCTGAACACCACAGTCGCGCCCAGCCAGGAAGGCGGCCAGGTCATTGAGCATGCGCCGCAGCGGGAACAGCAGGGCCTGGTGTGATTCGACGTCGAAATTCAGCTCAAGACGGGCTTCGAAGCGGTCCGGCGGCTGGTAGAAATCCAGGCCGAAATTGCGCAGGCCGAGCAATTGGTCAAGGTGCAACTGCACCTGGGCAGGAAAGCGTTTCGCCAGTGTGTCGCGCGGCAAGGCCAGCACCTGGCCCAGTTGCCGCAGCCCCATGCGAGCGAAGGCATCCGCGGCGTCGGCCGGCAAGCCGACACGCTCGATCGGCATGCCCAGGAGCGCCGCCCGGGTGTCGTCAGCATCGGGCACGGCCAGGCCGTCGTGACCATTGGCGAGCATGCGTGCCGCCACCGGGTTGCTGGCCAGGACGATGCGCTGACGCAGGCCCAACTCTGCGAGTTCCTGCCGCAATTGGGCCTCGAACGAGGGCCAGGGCCCGAACAGTTGCAGGCTGGAGCCCACCTCTAGCAACAGCGCCCGTGGGTAATGCAGGCTGACCTGGGCACTGAAGCGGTAGGCCCAGGCTGCCAGCAGCTGCTGTACCTGATCGATGCGTCTGGGGTCGGCTTCGACACAGGTAAAGCCATCGGCCAGGGCGCGCGCCGCTGTCAGGGTTTGCCCGGCACGCAGGCCGAGCGCAGCAGCCGCCAGGTTGACCGCCTGCAACACGCGTCGCTGGGTGGGCCCGCCAACCAGCACCAGCGGCGTATCAGGGTCGTCACGCTCACGCAGGACGGTGTCGAGCGCCAGCTGCGGAAGCAGGATGCAGGCCCAGAGCATGTTGCATCAGCCCCGGCCCGGGCAGGCGATGGGCAGCGCTGGTGGCATGCCACCACGGCTTTTCAATACACGCCATTGCGCCGGCCGGGTGTCGACGGCAATGCGCAGTGCTGCGGGCGAAGGGTTGTGCGCCGCCTGTTGCGGCCTGCAGGCGAACGCCAGCGCCTGGCCGGTTTCAGCAGCCACCTGCAGGCGCCGCAAGGCACGGTCATCGGCACGTTCGGGCCAGCACAGCACCGCCGCGCAACTGCCCGAACGCAGGCACTGTTCGGCGGCCCACAAGGCATCGGCCGGCTCGGCATTTACCTGCACCAGCCAGCGCAGGTCCACCCCCGCCGCCTGCCAGGCCGGGGCGTAAGGAATGAAAGGCGGGGCCACCAGCACCACCCGGCTGGCTTCAGTACTCAGCCGGGCCAGTGTCGGCCACAGCAGTTGCAACTCACCGCAGCCCGGGCTGGCCAGCAGCAATTCGCTAAGCGCAGCCGCCGGCCAGCCACCTTCCGGCAGGCGTTCATCAAGGGCGGCATGGCCGGTTGGCTGCAACCCCAGTGGCCGAACCTGGGCCTGCCGGCCACGCCATACCCGGCGCTGATCGAGCAGCCTGTCGAGGTCGACCACCGCGCCCATCAGTCACGCCTCAGCAAGCCGCAGAACACGCCTTCGATGAAGAAGTCCTGTTCCGGCTGCACATCGATCGGTGCATAGGCGGGGTTGCGCGGCAGCAGCCGGTAGGCATTGCCCAGGCGTTGCAGGCGCTTGATGGTCACTTCGCCGTCCAGGCGCGCAACCACGATCTGGCCATCACGGGCATCGCCCTGCTGGCGAATGCCGACCAGGTCACCGTCGAAGATGCCGTCGTCCACCATCGAATCGCCGCGGACTTTCAACAGGTAGTCGGGGGTACGGCGGAACAGGCTGGGGTCGAGCAGCAACTGCTCGTGAATATCCAGGTCCGGGCCGGTCGGGGCGCCTGCGGCCACCTGGCCGAGCACCGGTAATTCGAGGATTTCTGGCTTGCGCAAGGGTTCGGCCAAGCGAATGCCCCGCGCCTGATTGGGCGTGACATCGATATAACCGGCCTGGCACAGCGCGGTGATGTGCTTGCGCGCGACGCTGCGCGAGGCAAAACCGAAGCGCTCGGCGATATCGGCCAGGCTCGGTGGCTGGCCGTGGTCGGCGATACGCTCGCGAATGAAGTTGAAAATGGCGCGGCGTTTGGGGGTAAGATTGTCCATGGAGCACATTTGTACTCTTTTCGTGGCTCACTGAACAGCCCCCTTCGTCGTCAGCATTGGTTATGATCCCCTGGCTTGTGTTTTCTTGATCTGGATATCCCATGCTGACCGCCCTGCTGTTCGACCTTGACGGAACCCTTACCGACACTGACACCTTGCACCTGCAGGCCTTTCGCCAACTGCTGCACGAACACGACGGCCGCGAGCTGAGCCAGGCGCAGTTCGACGCGCAGGTCAGCGGCCGGGCCAACGGCGAGCTGTTCGCCGAGCTGTTCAGCGGTGCCAGTGCCGAACAGTGCCAGGTACTGGCCGACCGCAAGGAGGCGCTGTTCCGCGACATGTCGCCTGCGCTCGAGCCGATGCCGGGCCTGTTGCGTCTGCTGGGCTATGCCCAGGATCATGGCCTGGGCATGTGCGTGGTGACCAACGCGCCGCGGCTGAACGCCGAACACATGCTGAGCGCCATGGGGCTGGGGCAGCGATTCGAGCATGTGCTGGTGGCCGAGGAACTGGCACGGCCCAAGCCGGACCCGCTGCCCTACCTTACCGGGCTGCAGCGGCTGGGTGCTGAGGCTGGTCAGGCGCTGGCGTTCGAAGATTCGTTGCCGGGGGTTACGGCGGCCAGTGCTGCGGGGATCTTTACGGTTGGGGTGGCGACGACGCAGAGCCCGGAGCGGTTGCTGGCGGCGGGGGCTGGGTTGGTGATTGACGATTTTGAGGACCCGGCCTTGTGGGCGTTGATCGAAGGGCGGGGGTGATTCGAGGTGTATGACTGCGGGTTTTCAGCGCCTGTGAGATCGAGCGCCCACACACAACCCTGAAGCCCTACCCACCCCAACCACCGCGCTGCCAGGCCACCCCATGCTGATCGACGAAGAACTCACCCTCAAAAAGCTGGAAACCTTCCTCGCCTTCATGCGCACCGGCAACCTCGGCCGCGCCGCCGCCGAGCTGTCTACCAGCGCGGTCAGCGTGCACCGCGCCATCCACTCGTTGGAAAACGCGCTGCGCTGCCCGCTGTTCAAGCACGAGGGTCGCCAGCTGATCCCGCTGGAAAGTGCCTACGTGCTGGAGAAGAAAGCCCGCCAGCTGATCCAGGACGCCGAACAGATGGTGCGCCAGACCCGTGAGGCCGCCGGTTTCTACGCCGAACGCTTCCGCCTGGGCGCGCTCTATTCGCTGACGGTGAAAACCGTGCCCAAGCTGGTCATGGGCCTGAAACTGCGCC
>NZ_JABMCW010000322.1:0-5973 GCF_013179705.1 Pseudomonas sp. CM25
GCTGGCGGCACTGCTGTTGCGGACGCAGCGGGCCACATGAGGCAGCTGTTAAACTGCCGGACATCCCGTATTCCCGACCGAGCAAAACCATGAATCCGACGCGCTACGCCACCGTGGCAAAGCACCTGATGGAGGGTATTGCCAGCGGCCATTATCCGGTGGGCAGCCTGCTGCCGACCGAGCATGAGCTGTGCGCCCTTTATGCTGTAAGCCGGCACACCGTGCGCGCAGCCATCGACCAGTTGCTCGGTCAAGGCCTGGTATCGCGTCGCAAGCGCGTGGGCACTCGGGTCGAGGCCAGCAGCCCGCGCGGGGGGTATTCGCAGTCGCTGTCCAGCGTGGCTGATATTGCCCAGCAGGCGCAGACCCAACAGCGGCAAATCCAGGAGGTGCGCCACTTCGTCGCCGACCTAGGCGAGGCGGCGCGGTTGGGGTTGGTGCCGGGGGAGCATTACTTCTGTGTGTCGAGCATTCGCGTCGATCGTGCGCATCATGCCGCGCCGCTGTGCTGGACCGATGTGTACGCCCCGCGCGACTATGCCGAAGTCATCGAACTGGCGCGCGCGCACCCCGACCAGTTGATTGCCGGGTTGATCGAGCGGCACTTTGGCCGGCCCATCGGGGTGGTCGACCAGCAGGTGCGGGCGGTGTTGCTGACGGCGGAGCTGGCCCGGGCGTTGAAGGCCGAGGCGGGATCCCCAGGGTTGAAGATCATTCGCCATTACCGCGAGGAGAATGGTGACTTGATGGCGGTTTCCGAGACGGTGCACCCGGATGACCGCTTTACCCTGGTGACCCAGATGCGCCGGGACCGTTCTCCATCCTGATCGCGCACACGGGGCCGCTGTGCGGCCCATCGCCGGCAAGCCAGCTCCCACAGGGACCGCGTCGGGCTTGAAGGCTGCGCGGTCCCGTGGGAGCTGGCTTGCCGGCGATGGGCTGCGAAGCAGCCCTCATGGCCCTGACCGACGAACCCAAGGCATAGCCCTGGCCCTGCGTTTTACATCCCCAAAACGCGTTCAGCTTCCAGCAACTGCTGCCCCCGCCCCGTGCTCACCCGATGATCCCGCGCCAGCCAGCCATAGATCGTCGGTAGCACGAACAGGGTAAACAAGGTCCCCACCAGCATCCCGCACACAATCACCACCCCCAGCCCGAAGCGGCTGTTGGCCCCGGCGCCGCTGGCGAACAGCAGCGGCAGCACGCCGAAGGTCATCGCTGCCGTGGTCATCAGCACTGGGCGCAAGCGTATCTGTGCAGCACGGACAATGGCGGCAGCACGATCCAGGTTGTCGCGCACCTGGATCTCGTTGGCAAACTCCACCATCAGGATGCCGTGCTTGCTGATCAGGCCGATCAGCGTCACCAGGCCAATCTGGGTGTAGATGTTCAACGTGGCCCAGCCCAGCGCCAGCGGCAGCAGCGCACCGCAGATCGACAGCGGCACGGTGACCAGAATGATCAGTGGGTCGACCAGGCTTTCATACTGCGCCGCCAGCACCAGGTAGATCACCACCAGCGCGGCGAGAAACGCCCACATCAAGGCAAAACCCTCCTGCACATACTGGCGCGATTCCGATTGCCAGTCGTGGCTGAAGCCCGGCGGCAATTCGGCGGCAAGCTGTTCGAGAAATGCCACGGCGTTGCCCATCGACACACCCGGCGCCGGGATTGCCTGCAGGGTGCTGGCGTTCTGCTGGTCGAACTGCAGCAGGCGGTTGGGCGCTACTTCGATATCCAGGCGCACCACGCTGGCCAGTGGTACCAGGCTGCCGTTTTCGGCGCGCACATATTGACGGTTGAGCGCTGCAGGCGTCAGGCGCTGGTCCTGGATACTCTGCGGAATCACATCGTAGGAACGCCCGAACAGGGCAAACCGGTTGAGGTACTGCTCACCCACCAGCACACCCAGTGACTCGCCTATGGCCTGCATGCTGATGCCCAGGCTGGCCGCCTTGGCCCGGTCGACGTGCACCTTGATCAGCGGGTTGTTGTAGTCGAGGTCGCTGTCCACCACGGCGAACAGGCCACTGTCGCGAACACGCTGCTTGAGCACTTCCATGGTCTGGTAAAGCTCGGGGTAGCCCTGGGCGCTGCGTAGCACCATCTGCACCGGGAGGCCGCCACTGGAGCCCGGCAGTGCTGCAACCTGGAAGGCGAAGATGCTACTACCTTCGATATCAGCCACAGCCTGCTGCAACTGTGCCTGCACCTGTGCGGCGGAACGCTCGCGGGCCTGCCAGGCACTGAGGTTGATACCACCGAAACTCACGGCCGGGCCGTCGGTTCCGTTGATGATCCAGGTATCAGTGGTTTCGCCGATGGACTTCATCACCTGGTCCAGTCTGAGGGCAAAGTGCTCCACATAATCCAGGCTGGCATGCTGCGGCGACTTGATGGCGGTCAGCACCGCCGCCTGGTCTTCCGGTGGCGCCAGCTCCCGCTGGGGCAACAGGTACAGCCAGGGCAGGCTCAGGCACACCAGCAGCGCCACGCCAGCGCTGATCCAGCGATGCGACAAGGTATAGGCCAGCACCCGCCCATAGCTGCCAGTCAACGCCGCAAACAACCGATCGGCCATGTTGGCCATCGCGCCATGCTGCTGACCGGGTTGCAACAGCAACGAACTCATCACCGGCGACAAGGTCAGCGCGACGATGCCGGACACGATCACCGCGCCCGCCAAGGTGAGGGCGAATTCGCGGAACAGCGTGCCGGTCAGCCCGCCCATCAGGCCGATCGGCGCATACACCGCCGCCAGGGTCAGGGTCATGGCAATGACCGGCCCGGCGATTTCCCGCGCCCCGGCCAATGCCGCCGCGACCGGCGACTTGCCCTCTTCGATGTGGCGGTGCACGTTCTCCACCACCACGATCGCATCGTCCACAACCAGGCCGATGGCCAGCACCATCGCCAGCAAAGTCAGCAGGTTGAGGCTGAAGCCGAACAGCAGCATCAGGCCCGCGGCGCCCAGCATCGACAACGGAATGGCCACCACCGCGATCAGCACGTTGCGCAACGATCCCAGGCACAGCCAGATCACCAGCACCACGATCAGCATCGCCTCGACCAGGGTGCGCAGCACCTCGTTGATCGACGCGTCGATGAAGCGCGCAGTCTCATAGGCCAGCGCCACCTTCACGCCGGGAGGCAGGGTCTGCTGGATTTGCGGCAGCAGTTGGCGAATACCCTCGACGATCAGCAGCGGGTTGCCGGTCGGCGTGGGGAACAGCCCCAGATGCACGGCAGGCTCGCCGTTCATGGTGGCGCTGGTCTGGGTGGCCGCCGCGCTCAGCTCGACCGTGCCGACATCGCGCAGGCGCACCAGGTCGGTGCCATCGTTGCGGATGATCAGCTCACGGAAGTCCTCGACCCGGGTCAGGTCGGTGTCCACCTGGATATCGGCCAGCACGTACTGCCCGCGCACCTGACCCGGGGTCGCCTGGTAGTTGTTGGCGCGCACGGCCTGCGCCACGTCCGCTGCCGTCACCCCGCGCCCGGCCATCTGTTCGCTGTCCAGCCACAGGCGCATGGCCAGGCGCTGGCCGCCGAACGACTGCACCTTGGCCACACCCTCGATGCCAGAGAACTGCGGCTCGACTACCCGCGACAGGTAATCGCTGAGTTCCGGTATCGACAGGCTGTCGCTGGCAAAGCCCACGTAGGCCACGGCAGTGGAGTCGCCTGCCGACAGCTCGACCACCGGGTCGTAGGCCTTTTCCGGCAGGCGATAGCGTACCTGGTTGACCTTGGCCATGGCCTCGGCCAGCGCCTGGGTCGAATCGCGGTTGAGCAGCATGCGCAAGGTGATCAGGCTTCGCCCCTGCTGCGACGATGAGGACAGGTAATCGATGCCCTCGACCGACGACACTGCCTGGGTGATCGGCTGGGTCACGAAGCCTTGCATCAGCTCGGCGGAGGCGCCGGGGTACTCGGTGCTGATGGTAATGGTCGAGCTTTCCAGCAACGGGTACTGGCGAATCGGCAGCTTGCCCATGGCAAACAGCCCCAGCAGGATGATCAGGCTGCTGACCACCAGCGCCAGCACCGGACGGCGCACGAACACATCGGTGAATTTCACGACTGCCGCCCTCCCTGGCTGGCCTGCAGGCTGTCCTGGGCCAGCGGCTCGACCGTCATGCCGTCACTGAGCTTCAACTGGCCGGACACCACCACACGGTCACCGGGGGCAAGGCCGGTAGTGACTTCCACTCGCCCCTGCCAGCGCTCGCCGGTGGTCACCTGCACCCGCTTGACCCGGGTGCCGTATTGCGCATCGTTGATGGCGACGAACACGGTCTGCCCGTAGGCGGTGTAGGTGATTGCGGTTTCCGGCACGGCCAGCACGGTCGAAGGCTGCGCGGCGTCCAGGCGCACACCGGCATACATGCCCGGCTGCAACTGCCCGGCCGGGTTGGGCAAGGCTGCCTGCACGTGCACCAGGCGCGCCTTGCTGACCACCGGGTCGACCGCTACTACCCTGGCCTGAAAATCTTGCCCGCGCGCGGCGTCCACCGTCAGTGCCAACACTTGGCCGACATGCACGTCAGGGGCGGCCTGTTCGCCCAGGGCAAAATTCACATGCAACTGGCTGATGTCCGCCAGGCTGACGATGGCCTCGCCAGCACCCAGATACTGGCCCTGATGCACCCGACGAATACCCAGTTTGCCGGCAAACGGCGCGCGGATGGCCTTTTGCGCGATCAGCGCCTCGACATGCTGCAGTTCACCGCTGGCCACATCCACGGCAGTGGCGGCGTTATCCAGGAGTTCCTGCGACACGGCATTCACTGCCCGCAGCTTGCGGCTGCGTTGCAGTACCACTTCAGCGTTACGCAACCTGGCCCGCAACTGCACCCGTTGCGCCTGCTCCGGCGCAACGTTCAGCTGCACCAGCAATTGCCCGGCAGTTACCACCTGCCCCGACTCGAAGGCAATGCGGGTAATACGCCCCGCCATTTCGGCCGCCACCTGTACCTGATTCACGGCCTCCAGCTCCCCCGAAGCAAAGGTCTGCCGTGCCAGCGGCACCTGCTCGGCCGTGGCCAGCGCCACCTTGGTCGCCGGCCACGCCGCCGCAGCGGTTGGCGGCGCACCGCTGCCCACCAGCGCACAGGCAGCGGCCAGCACCCCGGCAACAACGCCAGCACAGGCCAGTAACGTCCGTTTGTTCATGCAGTGCTCCGATCATCAGGAAAAGCGGTTGCGGGGAAGACCGGGCGGGACTATAAGAGCTCAACTTAACTTGAGGTCAACTGGCATGGCAGCGGACAACACGCGGATGCTCACAGTGGGTGAAGTGGCCAGGCGCAGCGGTGTGGCGGTGTCTGCGCTGCACTTCTACGAGACCAAGGGGCTGATCGCCAGCGTGCGTACGGCAGGCAACCAGCGCCGCTATCCCTCGCTGGTGCTGCGCACGTTGGCGATCATCAAGGTGGCGCAGCGCACGGGTATTCCGCTGGAGGAAATCAAGCACGCGTTCAGCCGTTATGCGCCCAACAGCAAGCTTACGGCGGCCCAATGGGGCGAGATGTCGACGGCCTGGCGCGAAGACCTGAACGCCCGCATTCGCACGCTGGAGGCATTGCGCGACAGCCTGGACAACTGCATTGGCTGCGGTTGCCTGTCGCTGGAGGATTGCCCGCTGCGCAACCCTGAGGATGTGCTGGGCAAGGAAGGTGCCGGGGCGCGGATATTGGAGAGGAAAGCCCGATAGCGTGGTGGCTGTCCAGCTGCCATCGGGATCGCATGAGGGCTGACAGGTGCTTGCCGACGCATTTGCAGCGCTTGTGAAATCGAGCGCCGCGCGGGCAGCGCTCGATTTCACAGGCGCTGAAAATGTTGTGGCAAGCATCTATCAGCCCCGTCCAGCCTCCCCCCTGCACACAACTGGAACTAAACAGTTACCCCCGTCCCCTAACCTTCTGCTGCTAACTCAATGCATTTCCCAGGAGGGTTTACCCCATCATGAAG
>NZ_JABMCW010000323.1:0-5935 GCF_013179705.1 Pseudomonas sp. CM25
AGCGCAACCAGGCGCTGCACGCTGCGCAGGCCGATACCCGGAATGCGCGCCAGCAGGGCGGGTTCAGCGCGGTTCACGTCCAGCGGGAAGACATCGCGGTTGGCCAGTGCCCATGCCAGCTTGGGGTCGATGTCCAGAGCCAGGTTGCCAACCTGGCCGAGCAATTCGCCCGCCTTGTAGCCGTAGCCACGCAGCAGGAAGTCAGCCTGGTACAGGCGGTGCTCGCGCAGCAGTGGCGGCGCGGCCAGGGGCACACTGCCGGGGCTGTCGGGGATCGGACTGAAGGCTGAGTAGTACACACGCTTCAGGCCATAACCCTGATACAGCGATTCGGAATTGCGCAGCAAGGTGCTGTCGTCAGTGCTGTCGGCGCCAACGATGACCTGGGTGCTCTGCCCGGCGGGAGTGAAGCGTGGTGCCTTGGGCTCGTTGGCGACAGCCTGCTGGCCCTGATGGATTACGCCCATGGCCTGGCGAATGGTATGTGCGTGCTTTTCCGGCGCCAGGCGCTTGAGGCTGGCATCGGTGGGCAGTTCGATGTTGACGCTGAGGCGGTCGGCCAGGCGACCGGCCTCCTCGATCAGCAGCGGGTCGGCATCGGGGATGGTCTTCAGGTGAATGTAGCCGCGGAAGTTGTGCTCTTCGCGCAACAGCCGAGCCACGCGGATCAGCTGCTCCATGGTGTAGTCCGCCGAGCGTATGATGCCGGAGCTGAGAAACAGCCCGCTGATGCAATTGCGGCGGTAGAAGTCCAGGGTCAGGCGCACTACCTCTTCAGGGCTGAAGCGGGCGCGCGGCACGTTGCTGGAGCGGCGGTTCACGCAGTACTGGCAGTCGTACAGGCAAAAGTTGGTCAGCAGTATCTTCAGCAGGGATACGCAGCGGCCATCGGGTGTGTAGCTGTGACAGATGCCCATGCCGTTGGTCGCCCCCAGCCCGTCGCCGCCACGTGAATTGCGCTTGGGCGCGCCACTGCTGGCGCAGGAGGCGTCGTACTTGGCGGCGTCGGCGAGGATGCCGAGTTTGGCGATGAGTTGCATGGCACTGGCTCGCGATACTGAATATTCATACAGTATTTTGAGAAGCGCCCGATTGCAAGCTCAGAGTAGGCAGCCCGTCGTAATTATCGGCGCGCAAACCCGACTAAATCCGTCAGCTAAGCTTGTGGCTGGACATTTACGGATAGCAACAAGGTACGGGAGAGGTTATGAAGATCACCATCAAGCCGGAACTGGCGCTGGCCGGCCTGGCGCTGGCGCTGGGCATGTTCAATGCCCAGGCAGCGGAAACCAGAAAGGTCGATGTGATGCTGGTGGGTGGCGGCATCATGAGTTCAACCCTGGCCGTCTGGCTAAACGAGCTGGAGCCGGGCTGGTCGATGGAAATGGTCGAGCGCCTGGACAAGGTGGCCGAAGAAAGCTCCAACGGCTGGAACAACGCCGGTACCGGGCACTCGGCACTGGCGGAACTCAACTACACCCCGGAAAAAGACGGCAAGGTCGATATCAGCAAGGCGGTGGAGATCAACGAGTCGTTCCAGGTCACGCGTCAGTTTCTCGCCTGGCAGGTGAAGCAGGGCGTATTGAAGAACCCGCACTCGTTTATCAATACCACCCCGCACATGAGCTTTGTGTGGGGCGATGACAATATCCGCTTCCTGAAAAAGCGCTACGAGGCGCTGCAGGCCAGCCCGCTGTTCAAGCCCATGCAGTATTCCGAAGACCACGAGCAGATCCGCAAGTGGGTACCGTTGATGATGGAAGGCCGCGACCCCAACCAGAAGCTGGCGGTAACCTGGACGCCGATCGGCACCGACGTCAACTTTGGCGAAATCACCCGGCAATACGTGGGCTACCTGCAGACACGGCCGAACTTCGACCTGAAGCTGTCCAGCGAAGTACAAGACATCACCCGCAACGATGACGGGTCGTGGCATGTGGAATACAAGAACCTCAAGGATGGCAGCAAGGCGGCCACCGACGCCAAGTTCCTGTTCATTGGCGCAGGCGGCGCAGCGTTGCCACTGCTGCAGAAGTCGGGCATCGACGAAGCCAAGGACTATGCCGGCTTTCCGGTCGGGGGTTCGTTCCTGGTCACCGACAATCCGGCCATCGCCCAGCGCCACATGGCCAAGGCCTACGGCATTGCCGCCACCGGCGCACCACCGATGTCGGTGCCTCACCTGGATACGCGGGTGCTCGATGGCAAGCGCATGATCCTGTTCGGGCCGTTCGCCACCTTCTCGACCAAGTTCCTCAAGCAAGGCTCGTTGCTCGACCTGCTGGCCAGCACCAGCGTGCACAACGCCTGGCCGATGGTGCGGGTAGGGGTACGCGAGTTCGACCTGGTGCAGTACCTGATCGGCCAAGTACTTCAATCCGACGATGACCGCTTCGAGGCGCTGCGCACCTACTTCCCCGAGGCCAAGCAGGGCGACTGGCGGCTGTGGCAGGCGGGCCAGCGGGTGCAGATCATCAAGAAAGACCAGGCGTTGGGGGGCGTTCTCAAGCTGGGTACGGAAGTGGTGGTGTCCAGGGACGGCAGCATCGCCGGCTTGCTCGGCGCGTCACCGGGCGCCTCGACTGCACCACCGATCATGCTCGATGTACTGAACAAAGTGTTCAAGGACAAGCTGGCATCGCCTGAGTGGCAGGCGAAGATCAAGCAGATCATTCCGTCGTACGGCATGCGCCTGAACGACCACCCCGACCTGGTACAGAAGGAGTGGGCGTACACCAACGAGGTGTTGCAGCTTGATCCACCTGTGACCGCCGCCACACCCTGAATTCAGCTTATTGCCCGGAGACCTGTGCTGCTGCGTGCAGGCCCTCGGGCATTGTGGCCCAGGCAAAGCGATACACGTTGTGAGGGGCAGCGGCCTGGCACTGGCCATTGTCGGCATCGGCGCCGACCACATACCACTCGGCCCGCGAGGTTTCGCCCAGCTTGCGCGCCTTGTCGGCGCTGAAGCAGCGGCCCAGCTCCGTGGCCGGGATCAGGGCAAAGGCCGCCGGATTCTGACGCAGCCAGTAAGCGGCAGAATCGGCCCTGGACTGGCCGGTAAAACCGAAGTGCACGATGGGTTGCCGGGCAAACAGCCAGTGCCCTTCGCGCCAGTTCACCAGTACCAGTTCGGCGCCGCCAGTGGCGCGTGCGGCTTCGCTCATCAGCGTGTCATGCGGGTTACGGCCTTCCTTGACGGGCTCGATGAAACCGCGGGCAAGCCACAGCGCAAACCATACCAGAGCCACGGTGGTAAACGCCTTGCGCCAGCCTGGCCGCTGCTGCAACCAGCGCTTGAGCAACCACGGCACCAGCGGCGCCATGGCCAGCACCAGGCCTGGCAGCGCCGGGAAGATGTACAGCTTGCGCTTGCCACTGCTGAGGCTGAAAAACAGCAGCACCAGTGCCACCCAACCCAGCAGCAGCAGGTAGCGGCCGTCGTGTTTTTGCAATTGCCGGCGCCACGCCGGTACCAGCCAGGGCAGGGCCAGGATCAGCGGCAGCCAGTACTTGGGAATGACCTTGACGAAGAAGTACCAGAAGGGTTCGCGATGGTCCCAGGCGTTGGCATAGCGGCTGGCGGTTTGACGCAACAGGATTTCCTTCAGGTAGGCCACCTCTGCCGCACCACCACCCTGGGCAATCGACACCAGCAGCGGCAGCAGCCAGACCGCGCAACCGGCCAGCATGCACAGCAGCCCCAGGCTCCAGCGCCAACCCTGGCCCCGCATGGCGACCACGCCGCCCCAACGCTGACGCACCGCCCAGGCGTAGGGCAGCAGCATCAGTGCCGGAACAAAGCCCACCCCTTTGCTGATGATGCCCAGGCCCATGGCTGCGCAAGCCAGGTAGAACCAGCCCCAGGCCGGCCCTAGCAGCAGGTGGCGGACCATACCGTAGAAGCCCAGCGCCACCCACAGGCACAGAAAACTGTCGATCTGCCCGGTGCGCAGGATGCTGTAGCTCTGGTACGTGGCCAGGAACAGCAACGCGGCAATCACGCCGATGCGCCGGTTCCACAGGCGTCGCCCGAGGTCGTGCAACACCCAGGTGATGGTCGCTGCCGACAGCAGCCCAGGCAGGTACAGGGCGACCTTGGGCGAGCCGCTCAGGTAGCTGAACAAGGCCACGGTCCACATGAACAGCGGCGGCTTGTCGCCATAGATTTCCGCTGCCCGGTGGGGGATGAACCAGTTGCCGCTTTGCAGCATTTCCAGGGCCACGCCGAGAAAGCGTTCTTCATCGACATTCATCGGCTGGCGCCAGCCGATACCTGCGCCCACCAGCAGCACCGCGAGGGCGATCAGGGCCCAGCGTTCGGCCCTGAGTGTCTTGAAGTTTGCCAAGGTCTATTCCTTCTGTTCCTGCTGGCGGGCGATCAATTGCAGGTTGCGCAGGTAGACCAGAAAGCCGAAGCTCTGGCCGATGATGAATACCGGGTCTTGCCGGTAGATGGCGTAGGTCAGCAGCAACGCGCTGCCGAGCATGCTCAGGTACCAGAAACCTACGGGTATCATGCTGCGGCGCTTGAATTCGCTGTACAGCCACTGCAACACGAAGCGCCCGGTGAACACCGCCTGGCCGGCGAAGCCGATGATCAGCCACAGGGTCTCGCGGGTCATCCTTCAAGCTCCTGCGGGAGCGTGTCCAGGCGCGTGCGGCGGATCAGCCACCACACCCCGAACAGGTCGAGGATGCCAACCAGGGCGCGGTCGAGGTTGCCATACTTGGAAACGCCGGCATGACGTGGCCGGTGGTTGACCGGGTGCACCAGCATGCGGCCGTTGTGGCGCAGAATCAGCGCCGGGATGAAACGGTGCATGTGGTCGAAGTAGGGCAGACGCAGGAACGCAGCGCGCTCGATCAGTTTCAGCCCGCAGCCGGTATCGGGCGTGGCGTCCTTGAGCAGGCGGCTGCGCAGGCCATTGGCAAACCGCGAGGCCCAGCGCTTGCTGGCGCTGTCGCGGCGGTTCACCCGGTGCCCGGCCACCAGCTTGACGCCGCCGGCCAAGTCCTGGTTCGCGCGCACCAGGGCGAGCATGCCGGGGATGTCGGCCGGGTCGTTCTGGCCGTCGCCGTCCAGGGTCGCCAACCAATGCCCGCGGGCCGCCTGTGCGGCATGCCACAGCGAAGTGCTCTGGCCCAGCGAACGGTCGTGACGGAGGATGCGCAGTTGCCTGTAGCCCTGGCTTTTCAGTTGCTGCAGTACGCTTACGGTGCGGTCGCTGCTGCCGTCATCGACTACCAGTACTTCATAGTTTTCGGCCGCCAGTGCACTGCGAATTTCCATCAGCAGTGACGGCAGGTTGTCGACCTCGTTCCTGGCGGGGATGAGTATCGAGAGGTCCAGTGGGTCTGTCATGGGGTTTCCTGTCATCGTGTCGGGATTGCTCGGCTCAGACCCGGTAGAAGTCCCGGTACCAGCCGACAAAGGCATTCACGCCGTATTCCAGGGACGTGGCTGGGGTAAAGTCGATCCAGCGCGCCAGCGAACCCACATCCGCCCAGGTTTCCAGCACGTCACCCGGTTGCAGGGGCAGGTAGTCGCGCCGCGCCTTGATCCCCAATGCGTCTTCGAGGCATTCGACAAAGTGCAACAGCCGCACGGGCTGGCCGCGGCCGATGTTGAACAGCTGGCAGGGCGGTTGGCCGGCGGCAGGCTGTGGCGGTTTCAGGCGCAAGCGCACGACGCTCTCGACGATGTCGTCGATATAGGTGAAGTCGCGCCCCATCAGGCCGTTGTTGTAAACCTCGATCGGCCGGCCTTCGAGCATGGCGCGAGTGAACTTGAACAACGCCATGTCGGGGCGCCCCCACGGCCCATACACGGTAAAAAACCGCAGGCCGGTGGTTGGCAGCTGGTAGAGGTGCGCATAGCTGTGCGCCATCAGCTCATTGGCGCGTTTGCTGGCGGCGTACAGCGACACCGGCT
>NZ_JABMCW010000324.1:0-5897 GCF_013179705.1 Pseudomonas sp. CM25
ATCCGCCCGTTGGAACGAATAGCCGGGCGCTTGACGGAAATTTTCGCAAAATGACGAAGTGTATTGAATCACGCCGCCTGGCCGGCAGTGATCGGGTGAACTGGCATGAATGATTTACCGATCGAAGGTTTCGCGACCGCCCATGAAAATTCGGCGATGGTGCTGTTGGTCGACGACCAGGCCATGATCGGCGAGGCGGTGCGGCGTGGCCTGGCCAATGAAGACAACATCGATTTCCACTTCTGCGCCGACCCGCACCAGGCCGTGGCCCAGGCCATGCGCATCAAGCCCACGGTGATCCTGCAGGACCTGATCATGCCGGGCCTGGACGGGCTGACGCTGGTACGCGAATACCGCAACAACCCGGCAACCCAGGACATCCCGATCATCGTCCTGTCGACCAAGGAAGACCCGCTGGTGAAAAGCGCGGCATTTGCCGCCGGGGCCAACGATTACCTGGTCAAGCTGCCGGACACCATCGAACTGGTGGCGCGCATTCGCTATCACTCGCGCTCCTACCTGACCTTGCTGCAGCGTGACGAAGCCTACCGCGCCTTGCGCGTCAGCCAGCAGCAGTTGCTGGACTCGAATCTGATGCTGCAGCGGCTGATGAACTCCGATGGCCTGACCGGGCTGTCCAACCGCCGCCACTTCGACGAGTACCTGGAGCTGGAATGGCGCCGGGCCATGCGTGAACAGCAGCAGTTGTCGTTGCTGATGATCGACGTCGACTACTTCAAGGCCTACAACGACAGCTTCGGCCACCTGGCCGGCGATGAAGCGCTGCGCCAGGTGGCCGAATCCATCCGTGGCTCCTGCGCGCGGCCGACCGACCTGCCGGCACGTTACGGTGGCGAGGAGTTCGCCCTGGTGCTGCCCAATACCTCGCCAGGCGGTGCGCGGCTGGTGGCCGAGAAGCTGCGTCAGACCGTGCAAGGCCTGGGTATCCCGCACAGCGCGCCGGCGGCCGGCTCGTACCTCACCGTGAGCATTGGCCTGGCCACCCAGACCCCGGCGCAGGGCCACCACTGCCGTCAGCTGATCTCGGCGGCGGACAAAGGCCTGTACCAAGCCAAGAACAACGGGCGCAATCAGGTCGGTATCGCCTGACAGGGCCTCATCGTCGGCAAGCCAGCTCCCACAGGTGCAGCACCCGCCTTGTGGGGCTGGCTTGCCGGCAACAGGGCCGGGGCAGGTGCCAGAGGTCATTCAGGCGATGCCACTTCTACCGCCCGGCGGGTCTGCCGCCGTGCTGCGGACTCGGTTATACTCGCGGGCTTTTCACCGAATTCGCACGAGAGCCGCCGACCATGGAAATCCAACCGATCCTGAACACCATCAAGGACCTCACCGAGCGTTCCCAGTCCATTCGGGGGTATCTTTGACTACGATCAAAAGCATGACCGCCTGATCGAAGTCAACCGCGAGCTGGAAGACCCCAACGTCTGGAACAAGCCAGAGTACGCCCAGGCCCTGGGCCGCGAGCGTGCCATGCTGGCGCAGGTGGTCGAGACCCTGGACAAGATGTCCAACGGCCTGGCCGACTGCAAGGACCTGCTCGACATGGCTGTCGAGGAAGACGACGAAAGCGCCGTGAGCGACGTCGAGACCGAGCTGCAAGGCCTGGAAGAATCCCTGGCCCAGCTTGAGTTCCGTCGCATGTTCAGCGGCGAGATGGACCCGAACAACGCCTACCTGGACATCCAGGCCGGCTCCGGTGGTACCGAAGCGCAGGACTGGGCCAACATCCTGCTGCGCATGTACCTGCGCTGGGCCGACAAGCGTGGTTTCGACGCCACCATCATCGAGCTGTCCGAAGGTGAAGTCGCCGGCATCAAGGGCGCCACCGTGCACATCAAGGGCGAGTATGCCTTCGGCTGGCTGCGCACCGAAATCGGCGTGCACCGCCTGGTGCGCAAGAGCCCGTTCGACTCCGGTGCGCGTCGCCACACCTCGTTCTCGGCGGTGTTTGTGTCGCCCGAAATCGACGACAAGGTCGAGATCGATATCAACCCGTCCGACCTGCGCATCGACACCTACCGCTCCTCGGGTGCCGGTGGCCAGCACGTGAACACCACCGACTCGGCGGTGCGTATCACCCACGTGCCGACCAACACCGTGGTGGCCTGCCAGAACGAACGCTCGCAGCACGCCAACAAGGACACCGCCATGAAAATGCTGCGGGCCAAGTTGTACGAGCTGGAAATGCAGAAGCGCAACGCTGCTTCGCAGGCGCTGGAAGACAGCAAGTCGGACATCGGCTGGGGCCATCAGATTCGCTCCTACGTCCTCGATGACTCGCGTATCAAGGACCTGCGTACCGGCGTCGAGCGCAGCGACTGCAACAAGGTGCTGGACGGCGACATCGACCAGTACCTGGAAGCGAGCCTCAAGCAGGGGCTGTAAGCCGCATACCACTGCCGCGCTACCGGCCGCTTGCCGGTAGCGCGTGCCCTGCCCGAGAAGGGCAACGAATACCTGATGGAAAGAATGACGACATGAGCGACCTGAAGACCGAATCGCAAGACCTGCAACAGGAAGAAAATGCCCTGATCGCCCTGCGCAAGGAAAAACTTGCCGCCGAGCGCGCCAAAGGCAATGCCTTCCCCAATGACTTCCGTCGCGACAGCTACTGCAACGACCTGCAGAAACAGTACGCGGACAAGACCAAGGAAGAGCTGGAAGCAGCCGCGATCCCGGTCAAGGTAGCCGGCCGCATCATGCTCAACCGTGGCTCGTTCATGGTGATCCAGGACATGACCGGTCGCATCCAGGTCTACGTCAACCGCAAGACCCTGCCGGAAGAAACCCTGGCGGCGGTCAAGACCTGGGACCTGGGCGACATCATCAGCGCCGAAGGCACCCTGGCCCGTTCCGGCAAGGGCGACCTGTACGTCGAGATGACCAACGTGCGCCTGCTGACCAAGTCGCTGCGCCCGCTGCCCGACAAGCACCACGGCCTGACCGACACCGAGCAGCGCTACCGCCAGCGTTACGTCGATTTGATGGTCAACGAAGAAACCCGCCACACCTTCCGTGTGCGTTCGCAGGTGATCTCGCACATTCGCAAGTTCCTCATCGAGCGCGACTTCCTCGAAGTCGAAACGCCGATGCTGCAGACCATCCCGGGCGGTGCCGCCGCCAAGCCGTTCGAAACCCACCACAACGCCCTGGACATGGCCATGTTCCTGCGCATTGCGCCGGAGCTGTACCTCAAGCGCCTGGTAGTGGGTGGCTTTGAAAAGGTGTTCGAGATCAACCGCAACTTCCGTAACGAAGGCGTTTCGACTCGTCACAACCCTGAATTCACCATGCTCGAGTTCTACCAGGCCTACGCCGACTACCGCGACAACATGGACCTCACCGAGGAACTGTTCCGCGAGCTGGCGCAGCTGGTACTGGGCAGCACCGACGTGCCTTACGGCGACAAGGTGTTCCACTTCGGCGAGCCGTTCGTGCGCCTGTCGGTGTTCGACTCGATCCTCAAGTACAACCCGGAGCTGACCGCCGCCGATCTGCAGGACGTCGACCGCGCCCGTGACATCGCCAAAAAGGCTGGTGCCAAGGTGCTGGGCCACGAAGGCCTGGGCAAGCTGCAGGTGATGATTTTCGAAGAGCTGGTCGAGCACAAGCTGGAGCAGCCGCACTTCATCACCGAGTACCCGTTCGAAGTGTCGCCGCTGGCCCGTCGCAACGACGACAACCCGGCCGTGACCGACCGCTTCGAGCTGTTCATCGGTGGCCGCGAGATCGCCAACGCCTACTCCGAGCTCAACGATGCCGAAGACCAGGCCGAGCGTTTCCTGGCCCAGGTGGCCGAGAAGGATGCCGGTGACGACGAAGCCATGCACTACGACGCCGACTTCGTCCGCGCCCTGGAGTACGGCATGCCGCCGACTGCAGGCGAGGGCATCGGTATCGATCGCCTGGTGATGCTGCTGACCAACTCGCCGTCGATCCGCGACGTGATCCTGTTCCCGCACATGCGTCCGCAGGCCTGAGTGAAGTGAACGAGCCGCCTTTCGAGGCGGCTTTTTCTTGCCTGAAGCATTATGTTGTCTGTACCGGCCCTATCGCCGGCAAGGCAGCTTCCACCGGTATCGCACAGGTCTCAGCCTTGTGCAGTACCTGTAGGAGCTGGCTTGCCGGCGATAGGGCCGGTACAGGCTGCAGATGACTTGAACCATGAGGTAGTCCCTTGACACCCGCCATGCCTGACCAAGGCGCCGCCGGCATCGCCACCGCCGTCGCCGAAAGCGTGCAATACCAAGGCCGCAAGACTGCCCGCCAAGGCAGCGAGCAGCGCCGCCAGCTGATCCTCGACGCCGCCATGCGCATTGTCGTGCGCGACGGCGTGCGCGGTGTGCGCCACCGCGCGGTGGCGGCCGAGGCCGGTGTGCCGTTGTCGGCCACCACCTACTACTTCAAGGATATCGAGGACCTGCTCACCGATACCTTTGCCCAGTACGTCGAGCGCAGCGCTGCCTACATGGCCAAGCTGTGGGCCAACACCGAGGTGCTGTTGCGCCAGTTGGTGGCCCAGGGTGATGGCACCCCGCAGGCACGGGCACGCCTGGCCGACGAAGTGGCGGGCATGACCGCCGACTACGTACAGCGCCAGTTGCTCAACCGTCGCGACTTCCTGATGGCCGAACAGGCCTTCCGCCAGGAAGCCCTGCTGTGCCCGCGCCTGGCCGAACTGGTACGCGCCCACGAGCAGATCCTGCTGCACGGCACTCGGCAATTGCTGCAGGTGGTAGGCTCGCGGCAACCGGAACAGGACGCCCAGATGTTGACGGCGATTATCGAGCAGATGGAATATCAGGGCCTGCTCAAGGATGCGAACGCGCAAGCCGATGGGCAGATGCTCGCTATGCTTACCCGGTACCTGCAGCTGGTGCTGGCATCGGCCTGAGGCGAGTCCGACTTTTCAAGGAGAACCTGATGAAAGCCTGGCGTGTGGTGTTGTTGACTCTGTCATTCCTGCTGCTGGGCGGTTGTCTGGTGACCTTCCACGAGCCCCTGCCCAGCAACCAGTCGGCGCCCAAGTCCCTGCTCGGTAAATGGAGCAGCAAGGACGCCTGGGGCGAGCCGCTGAAGCTCACCATCAGCCGCAGCGGCGGCGATGCCTACAAGGCGGTGGCAACGGCCAAGGGCAAGGCCCCTGAAGAATACGTGTTCACCGTCTCGCGCCACGGCAACCGCTGGTACCTGTCGGCTGGCGTGCCCAAGCGCCTGGGCGGCAATTTCCTCATCGGCGGTTTCGACATCGTCGATGGCAAGGAACTGGTGGTCTACAACCTGGATGTCGAGCAGGTGCAGCAGGCGGTGGACAAGAAGGAACTGAGCGGGCGCAGCACCGAGGTGCCGGAAGACAACGGCGACGGCGTGCTGATCGACAGCCCTGCGGCGCGGGTGCTGGCATACCTTGACGACCCGGCCAACTCGGACCTGTTCGTCGAGGTGGCGCGGTTCCAGCGCTCCGGCAAATGACCGTGCTGGCCTCTTCGCGGCCAAAGCCGCTTCCACAGGCACTGCACAGGTCCTGAATACTGTGCGGTACCTGTGGGAGCGGCTTTAGCCGCGAAGAGGCCGGTACAGGTTTCCTGTACTAGAAAGGAGTCCCCGGTGGACGAATACCAGCAAACCATCCGCGCCCTGTCCGACCGCATCGTTGCGGCACAGACCCCGATTCGGGTCCTGGACGCGGTGAAGTGGGACGACAACATCCGCCAGGGCTTCCTCAAGGCCAAGGGCAAGGAACCACCGGCAGTCGACCGCGCCTATTACCAGTCGCGCCCGCTGGCCTTCGACTCCAACGCGGTCAAGGCCGAGTTCCAGGGCATCGAACGCGACATCATCCGCCAGCTCGGCCAGTTCAACCCGGTCGGCCAGAT
>NZ_JABMCW010000325.1:0-5876 GCF_013179705.1 Pseudomonas sp. CM25
AGACCACAATAATTAAGTCCTGCGCTCTTTCGCCCCGTGCGGCTACCGAAGCAAGGACACCGATCAGAGATCACTTCCATGCTCAAATGGTGCTCGCGTTCGATATTCCTGCAAGTCGTGCTCGGCCTTGCCCTCGGCATTGCCTGCGGCCTCAGCTTCCCCGACCTTTCCTTGCAACTCAAACCCCTCGGCGACGGCTTCATCAAGCTGATCAAGATGTTGATCGGCCTGATCGTGTTCTGCGTGGTGGTCAGCGGTATTTCCGGCGCGGGTGACCTGAAAAAGGTCGGGCGCATCGGCTTGAAATCGGTGATCTACTTCGAAGTGCTGACCACCATCGCCCTGGTGATCGGCTTGATCTTCGCCTTCAGCAGTGGCATTGGCAGTGGTGCCAACATCCACCTGGAGCAGCTGTCCAGCGCCGATGCCAGCAGCCTGGCCGAGCGTGGCCAGCACATCCACGGTGCCACGGCGTTCTTCATGGACCTGATCCCCACCTCGGTGATCGGTGCCTTTGCTGACAACAACATTCTGCAGGTGCTGCTGTTCTCGGTGCTGTTCGGCAGTGCGCTGAACCTGGTCGGGGACTCGGCCGCCGGGATTTCGCGGTTGATCAACGAACTGAGCCATGTGATCTTCCGGATCATGGGCATGATCGTGCGCCTGGCGCCGATTGGCGTATTCGGCGCCATCGCCTTTACCACCAGCAAGTACGGCCTGGAGTCGCTGCAGCACCTGGGTGGCCTGGTGGCACTGTTCTACCTGACCTGCGCCGGTTTCGTCCTGGTCGTGCTGGGCACGGTGATGCGCCTGTCGGGCCTGAAGCTGTTGCCACTGATCAAGTACCTGCGTGAAGAGCTGACCATCGTCCTTGGCACCGCGTCCTCCGACGCCGTGCTGCCACAAATCATGCGCAAACTAGAGCACCTGGGCATCGGCAGCTCCACCGTCGGCCTGGTTATCCCTACCGGCTACTCGTTCAACCTTGACGGCTTCTCCATCTACCTGACCCTGGCCATCGTGTTCATTGCCAACGCCACTGGCACGCCGCTGGAAATGACCGACCTGCTGACCATCCTGCTGGTGTCGTTGGTGACTTCCAAGGGTGCTCACGGCATCCCAGGCTCGGCCTTGGTGATTCTTGCCGCCACCTTGACCGCGGTACCGGCGATTCCGGTGGTCGGCCTGGTGCTGGTGCTGGCGGTGGACTGGTTCATGGGCATTGGCCGTGCGCTGACCAACCTGATCGGCAACTGCGTCGCCACCGTGGCCATCGCCCGCTGGGAGAAGGACATCGACCTTGAACGTGCGCAGAACGTGCTCGACGGCAAGCTCGGCTTCGCCCCCACGCCGCGCAAACAGCCCAATGTCCATCAACAGGAATTCTGAGTGAACGTGGCCGGCACTGATGCCGGCCCTTCCAGGAGCGAACCGTGATCAGCTCATCGACCGTCGTCAACTCAGTGGTGGAAAAGCTCCGCCAGGCCCTGGCCCGTGGCCAATGGCGCAGCGGCGACATGCTGCCGGGCCAGCGCGACCTGGCCGAGCAACTGGGTATCAGCCGCCCAAGCCTGCGCGAAGCGGTGACCGTGCTGGAAACCCAGGGCCTGGTGCGCTCGTTGCCGGGCAAAGGCGTGCTGGTGCTGGATGCCGACGCCGCCGCCCAGGAGCCGGGCCTGGAAACCAGCGCCGCAGCCAGCCTGGCCGATGTGCTGGAGCTGCGCTACACCCTTGAACCGTTCATCGTCGGGCTGGTGGCGCAATCAGCCAATAGCCAGGATATCGGCCAGTTGCGCCTGACCCTGATGGACATGCGCGAAGCGCTGGAGGCCGATGACAGCGAAGCCGGGGTCTCGGCCTACATCGCCTTCCATCAGGCGCTGTTCGCCCTGACCACCAACCCGATCTTCCAGAGCGTGGTGCAGCAGACCGGCAATGCCCTCAAGCAAAGCGCCGACATGCTGCGCAACTCGCCCGAACACCTGGCGGCCCGGCTGAAAGAAAACGAAGCCGTGGTACGTGCCATACGTGAACGCAACAGCGCCCAGGCCAGTGCCCAGATGCGCCAGCACATCCTGGCCGAAGGGCTGCGCATGGGCATAGCGCTGAACATCCCGGACGAACACCCGCATCCATGACCCCAGGAGAGCGACCATGAACGCCGCCCCCCACTTGCCTGCCCTGCTTGCGGCAGGCGAAACCCGCCTGTCGGCCGAGCAGATCTACCCGCGGCTGTTCGATGCCATTCTCGAACAACGCCTGCCGCCTGGCAGCCTGCTGCCCGAACAGGCGCTGGGCCATGCCTTTGGTGTCAGCCGCACCGTGATCCGTCGCGTGCTGGGGCGCCTGTCCGACCAGCAGGTGGTGGTGCAGCGCCCCAGCCACACCGCACACTTGGCCGCACCCGACCCGGACCAGGCGCGCCAGGTGCTCAGCGCCCGGCGCCTGGCCGAAACCACGCTGATCACCCTGGCAACCCAACGCGCCCGGCCGGCGCAGGTGCGCCAGCTACGGCAACTGGTGGAGCGTGAGCGCCAGCATCATGAGAGCGGCGAGCGTTGCGCGGCGATCCGCCTGGGCGGGGAGTTTCACCTGAAACTGGCGCAGGTGGCCGCCAATGCGCCACTGGCGCGGTTTCTGAACGGTTTGGTGCCGATGACCTCGCTGATCATCGCGCGCTATGAGTCACCGTGCTGTGACCACTGCGCGTGGGAAGAGCATGCGGCGATCATTGATGCTGTGGAGCAAGGCGACGCCGAAGCGGCATTGGGGCTGATGCACAGGCACCTGGACCGCCTGGAAGAAAAGCTCGACCTGGGATGACCCATTCACAATCCAGCTACTTGTGTAGGAGCGGCCTTGTGTCGCGATGGGCCGCAACGCGGCCCCGGCAATATCTGCTGCGCAGCTGAGAGCCTGGGGCCGCTTTGCGGCCCATCGCGACACAAGGCCGCTCCTACAGAGGGAACGCGTCGGGCAGGCGATGGGCTGCGCAGCGGCGACTGCAACCCCACCCTATACTCCGAGAACCACCCCAGCCTCTACCAGGGAGGCGGTTGCGTGAGTTCTCGTATCCCTCTGCTGTTGTGCCTGCTGCTGGCGCTTGTCGCCTGCGCGGGCAAGCGCCCGCCTGCCCCACCACCGCCGGCGGTGCTCACCCCCGACGCCTGGCAACGCATCGACCAGGATCTGATCGATGCCTCGGCCGGCGCTGCGGGCTCGGCCAACGACTATGCCCGGCGCTCGATGCGGGTGTGGAAGGAGCAGGTGCAGCAACGCACCGAAAGCGACTTCATCCCTTGGTTCACCGGCTACTGGACCCAGCAGTGGCTGACCTTGAAAGTAGCCTGGTACAAGCTTGACAGTGGCAAGGGCCGGGAGCCTGCAGAAAAGCGCCTGGCGCTGTACCTGCAGGAGCAGTACCACGAGCGGGTGATCGAGCCGGTGGCCGAGCAGATCAACCCGGAGGGTATTCGCGACCGTGCCTGCGAGCTCTATCTGCAACTGCTCGGCCAACAGCTACCGGCCATCATCAGCCGCTACAACGCGCCGCCCGAGCAGTTCAGCCAGCGCCTCAACCGCATCCCCGCCATCAACCTGGGGCCGCCGGACGCACGCAATGCCAGCCTGTATCAGCTGCTGCGGGCCCAGTCGCTGGACCAGCAGCCGGCCTGGCAAGCCATGCGCCAGCATTTGCATCAGCAGGCCAGCAAAGGCCCGGGTAACACCGATGTGGGTTTGAGTTCGGTGGCCACCCAGGCCAGTGAAAAGCTTGGGGCTACCCTGGCCCCGCGGGGCATCGCCAGTGCCGTGGCGTCAGCGGTGGGCAAGGTGGCGGGTGCTATGATCTCGATTGCGGCGGCGGGCTACGGGATGATGACCCATGATCGCGAGCAGCCGCAGATGGTCGAGCAGCTGCGGGTGATCCTCAATGTGGCGTTGAACCAGGAATGGCAAGAGCTGATGGAAAACCGCCAGAGCGGGGCCATGGCGGGCGTGTATTACCTGTCGGGGCAGGTTGAGGACAGTTTGCTGGCCAGTGCACCACGGCCGCTTGAGCAACGTGTGGAGCAGCCGGTGAAGCAGCGGCAGGAACCCTTGATCATCCGCCTGCCTTAGCGGTTGCCTGTGCCGGCCCGATCAGGCCGAGGCCAGGGCCGAATTTGGCAACCCGAACATCCGGTCGAACGCCCAGTTGTAGGCAAAGGTGTAGCAAGGGATCAGCACAATGAACGCCATGTCCACCAGCAACGCCTCGACCAGCGTCATTCCGAGCCACCAGGCGATCAGCGGGATCAGATACACCACCAGGGTCAGCTGAAAGCCGATGGCATGCGCCACCCTCCGCGCCACGCTGCGCCCACGCTTGGCCTGGCGGCTCTCCCAGTACTCGAAGAGGGTGTTGTAGATCAGGTTCCAGAGCATGGCGATGGTAGTGATCATCACCGCCAGCGGCCCGGTATGGGAGGCCTGGGTATCCGCCAGGTAGGCCAGCCCGAGGGTCGACATGCACAGCCCGATCAGTTCATAGAAAGTCACGTAGACCAGTTTGCGTTTCATTCCCTGCATCGGGAGTTTCCTCTGAATGACAAAAGCGGTGCGATAATGCTTCACGCTGCTTGACAGCAAAAGTCAGCAGCTGTCAGATCTACTGACAGGAGCCTGACATGAATTTTTCCAGCGACAACATCCAGCTGTTTCTCGCCGTGCTTGACCGCGGTTCGTTTTCTGCCGCCGCACGAGCCCTGCAGCGGGTGCCGTCCGCCGTGAGCATGGCCATTGGCAACCTTGAGGCCGAACTGGGTTACAGCCTGTTCGAGCGTGGCTCGCGTGAAGTTCGGGCTACAGCACAAGCGCTGGCCCTGGAGCCACACGCCCGACTGATTGCCGAACAGCTGGGGCTGCTGCAGGCACATGCCCTGGAATTGTCGCAGGGGCTGGAAAGCAGTCTGACGCTGGCCGTGGTGCCAGACATCGACCACCGCCCGCTGCTGGCAGCCATTGCCCGCCTCGGTGAGCGTCACCCGTTGCTGGACATCGCCCTGCTCAGCGCCCCGCAAGAGGAAGCCTTGCAGTTGCTGGACAGCGGCCGCGTAGACCTTTGTGTAGCCTTTGCCGGCCTGCAGGTCGATGCCCGGCGCGGCTTTCAGCACATCGGCATGGAGTCGCTGGTGGCAACTCTGTCGCCGGCCCACCCCGCCCTGCGCGAGGGGCGCATCCAGTACTTGGAGGACCTGACCCGGGTGCGGCAGATCCTGGTACGCAGCCGTGACCTGCCACTGACTGACCCGCGCCCGTTGATCGGCGCCACGCACTGGTCTACCGACAGCTTCGACCTGGCCCTGCAGATGGTCGAAACCGGCCTGGGCTGGGGCGACCTGCCGTTGTCGCGGGTAGCGCCGCTGATCGCCAGCGGGCGCCTGGTACGTCTGGATTTTCGCAATACACGCAATGAACTCCAGTTACCCGTGCACATCTTCTGGCGCAAACAACAGCCGCTGCAGCAGGCCGCACGCCTGTTGATCGAACAACTGGGCAAGCCATGATTACCGTCTGTCGAAACGCCTGTAAGAAATTTCTGTAGGCGCTTCAATATTTTACCCCTTGAGCCGATATCCCGGTCGATAGGCCCCGCAATGCGTCATGAGCGCGCTGCGCCCTCCCCTCATTGGCTCAAGGTCTCGAAACATGAACCTGAAATTTCGCCACAAGATCCTGCTCAGCGCCTGCGGCGTCGTGGTCCTGGCATTTGCCCTGTTCACGCTCTACAACGACTACCTGCAACGCAACACCATCCGCCAGAACATCGAAGCCTCGGTGGAGCAATCCGGTGCCCTGACCGCCAGCAGCGTGCAGAACTGGATGAGCGGGCGCAT
>NZ_JABMCW010000326.1:0-5874 GCF_013179705.1 Pseudomonas sp. CM25
GGCTGTTGCGCTTTCACTACCAGCCGGGGGCTTTGCAGATAGGTGAAAAAGGGCAGCCGGTGGTCGAGCTGCCAGGCGGTCCGCTGAACCACCACTGGACCAAGAACGTGGTGGCTAGCCGCGACGGTAAAAAACTCTATGTGACGGTTGGCTCCAACAGCAATGTGGGAGAAAACGGCATGGACAAAGAGCAAGGCCGGGCGGCCATCTGGGAAGTTGACCCGGCCAGCGGCCAGCACCGGCTGTACGCCACCGGCCTGCGCAACCCCAACGGGCTGGCCTGGGAACCACACAGCGGGGCATTGTGGACTGCTGTGAACGAGCGCGACGAAATTGGCAGCGACCTGGTGCCGGACTACATCACATCGGTGCAGGACGGCGGCTTCTATGGCTGGCCCTACAGTTACTACGGGCAGCATGTAGACACCCGGGTGCAACCGCAGAACCCGCAAAAGGTGGCCCAGGCACGGGTGCCGGATTATGCGGTAGGCCCACACACCGCATCACTCGGGTTGGCATTCGCCGCCCCCGACGCTTTGCCGCCGCCCTTCAACCAGGGGGCACTGGTGGGCCAGCACGGCTCGTGGAACCGCAAGCCACACAGCGGCTACAAGGTGATTTTCGTGCCGTTCAACGCTGCCGGCAAACCATCGGGGCAGCCTGTCGACCTGCTGACGGGGTTTGTCGATGGCAGCGGCAATGCCATGGGCCGACCCGTAGGCGTGACCAACGACGGTCGCGGTGGCGTGCTGGTGGCGGATGACGTGGGCAATGTGGTCTGGCGAATCAGCAGGCTGCACTGAAGCAAAACCGCGGGCTGTCGCCGGCATGCCGGCGATGGCACCGGGTTAAGGATTCTGTGCCAGATGCCCTGCCGGGATCACCCGCTTGGCTTCCAGGTATGCCTTCGCCCAATAGCTGTTGGACAGGTAATCCAGGCGAACCGTGCCGCCAGTGGAAGGAGCATGGACGAAGCGCCCCTCACCTACATAGATACCCGCATGGCTGACCTGCGAGCCGCCGCTGGTGGCAAAGAACACCAGGTCACCGGACTGCAGCGACTTGGCGTCCACCGTCGGCGCACGCATGACGATCATCTCCCGCGTCGAACGCGGCAGGCTGATGCCGGCAGCATCACGGTACACATACTTGATCAGGCCACTGCAATCAAAACCGGAGTCCGGGGTGTTGCCGCCCCAGCGATAAGGCGTGCCTACCAGACCGATGGCACGGATCAGCACGTCATCGGCAATGGGCGAAGGGCTGGGCTGACTGTAGCTGACCTGCGGCTGCACCACAGGCGCCGGCGCGGGCGCGCGGCTGGAGCAGGCAGCCAGCAAGGCCGCCAGGGAGAGAAATGCAAAGCGCGCCATCTTTATCATGGCCAGACCATCCTGTCCGAGACTGCTGAACCGCAGCCGAAAAGAGTTGAGAATTCAGATTAGACGACTTCTGTAAATGCGCACGGCGGCGAGCTTTTTTCAAAGCATCGCCGCCGTGGCGGGTGCATCCGTTTCATCAGTTGCGCGCGATGTTGGTCGGCGCCATGGCCAAGGCGCGCTTGGCTTCGATGAAGGTCTTGCTCCAGTAGCGGTCACCGAGGCTGTCGATGCGCACGCCCCCGCTGCGGCGGCTGCTGGAGTGGATGAACTGGTTGTCACCCAGGTAGATGCCGGCATGGCTGACGCGACCGCGGCCATTGGTGCTGAAGAACAGCAGATCACCCGGCTTGAGCTTGTTGCGTGCCACTTTCGGAGCATCGACGTTGATCATTTCACGCGTGGAGCGTGGCAGGGTCACGCCCGCCTCTTCGCGGAACAGGTAGCCGATGAAACCGCTGCAGTCGAAGCCGGACTTTTCCGAGGTACCACCGAAGCGGTAGCGGGTACCGATCAACGACATGCCACGCTCGAGAATGCTGTCCGCCAGTACTGGCAGCTGGTAAGGCTTGCTGCTGCTGGAGAAGACCTCCAGGTCATCTTCAGTGGCCAGCTCTTCCGGTTCGCCGAAAACCGACGAGGTCGAGGCTTTGGCCTTGACCGCCGACTGTGCGGCGATCGGGGTGTGATCCTGAGGTGCTGATTGAGAAGCCGGGCCATGGGCCGCGCAGCCAAAAAGCAGGGTCACGAGTGCGAGTGGCACGAGGGGTGCGAAGCGCTTCAGCATGGGCACGACCGTGTCTGTAATCCTTTAGAAGGGGGAAACTATGCCCTCTATCATGGCCATTTGCAAATTTTATCGAAAAACATGTGACTTTTTCGTTTTGCCGCTCTGGCCCAAGGTTTTCAGGGGGTTACCAGCCGAGGGTTTCCTTGAGAAAAGGGATGGTGAGCTTGCGCTGTGCCTGCAGCGAGGCCTGGTCGAGGCGCTCGAGCAGGTCGAACAGCGCACTCATGCTGCGCGCGCCACGGGTAAGGATGAAGTGACCGACTTCGTCGGTGAGGTGCAGGCCACGGCGCGAGGCACGCAGCTGCAGGGCGCGCAGCTTGTCTTCGTCGGACAGGCCACGCATCTGGAACACCAGGGCCAGGGTCAACCGCGACTTGAGGTCCGGCAACTTGATCGGCAGTTCGCGTGGCGAAGCCGAGGCTGCCAGCAACAGGCGTCGGCCGCTGTCACGCAGGCGGTTGAACAGGTGGAACATGGCCTCTTCCCAGTCTGCCTTGCCGGCGATCACGTGCAGGTCGTCGATGCACACCAGTTCATACTGGGCCAGGTAGTCGAGCAGCTCTACACCGCGCTCGAGCAGTTGTGCCAAGGGCAGGTAGACCGCGGGCTCGCCGCGCTGCTGAAAGCGGTGGGTGGCAGCCTGCAGCAGGTGGCTACGGCCAACACCCTGCTTGCCCCACAGGTAGATAAGGCTCTCGGTCCAGCCGGCGTCGGCTTCGCATAGCCGCTCGACGTAGCCCAATGCCGCAGCATTGGCGCCCGGATAGTAGTTGATGAAGGTGGCGTCATCGCGCAGGCGCACACCCAGGGGCAACTGGATCGGTGGTTTCATGCTCGCGGGCGGTCGGCAGGACCGCAGGGGGCCTTTGGTGAACAATGTGCAAAGTCTATACCCGCAGCGCTGGGTGCACAATCACGGCATCGGATAGCGCAAGGAAAATCAACAGGTTGCGGGTTTTGGGGTGGGTCGGAGGTATATGGCATCACAATTCCGGGTCCACATCCCCGGCATACATATCCGATTCCTTGTACAAATCATGCACATGCCGCAGCAGCACCATGATCACCGCGGCCACCGGCAACGCCAGCAAGACCCCGGTAAACCCGAACAGCTCACCGCCGGCAAGGATGGCAAAGATCACTGCCACCGGATGCAGCCCGATGCGGTCGCCCACCAGCAACGGCGTCAGCACCATGCCCTCCAGCGCCTGCCCGACCATGAACACGGCAACAATGCCCAGCATCGGGTACAAATCGCCGCCGAACTGGAACAGGCCGGCCACCAGCGCTGCACCAATGCCGATGATGAAGCCCATATAAGGAACGATGGCCGCAAGGCCCGCGAGCATGCCGATCAGCAGCCCCAGCTCCAGCCCCACCAGCATCAGCCCGGCAGAATAGATGAACCCCAAGGCCACCATCACCATCAGCTGGCCGCGCACGAACGCCCCAAGTACTTCATGGCATTCGCCCGCCAGGCCGACCACATCTTCCTCATGCTGGCGTGGCAGCAAGCTGCGCAGCTTGGCCATCATCAGGTCCCAGTCACGTAGCAGATAGAACCCCACGACCGGAATCAGGACCATGTTGGCCAGCCAGGCCATCAGCGCCAGGCTCGACGCCGTCGCCTGTGACAATACCACCCCGACAATGTCGGTGGTCTGCCCCATGTGTTCGCTGATGGCCGCCTTGATCTTGTCGAACTTCCAGAAACCATCGGCCAGCCCCAACCGGTGTTGCACCCAGGGCAGCGCCACATGCTGCAACCAGTCGAGCATCTGCGGCGCCAGCTCGTACAAACGCACCAGCTGCTTGGCCAGCATTGGCACCAGCACC
Source organism: Pseudomonas sp. CM25 (assembly GCF_013179705.1). Lineage (NCBI taxonomy): Bacteria > Pseudomonadati > Pseudomonadota > Gammaproteobacteria > Pseudomonadales > Pseudomonadaceae > Pseudomonas > Pseudomonas sp. CM25. Next base: position 4,006 of record NZ_JABMCW010000326.1, read on the forward strand.
AGCAACAGGGCCATGAACAGCAGAGTGAAGAGGCCGAACACCACTACCACCCCCCAGGTGCGTGACAACCCCCGGCGCTCAAGCCAGTCGACCAGGGGGTCGGCCAGGTACGCCAGGAGAATGCCGATCAGGAAGGGCGTGAGAATGTTGTGCAAGCTGTACAACAGTACGGCGAGCAGCAGTGCAACGCCCAGCCAGATCCAGCGACGCATGTCAGTCAATTTTGGAGCTCCTTACCAACGGAATCGCAGGCCATCGAACGGCTTGGGTGCAGGTTGCGCCGGCACGGCCGGGTCTTGCCCGGCAACTGGTGCCGGTGTCGCGGGCGCGGCTTGCTCTGCCGGCAGCTCCTGCAGCTTGGCCAGGGCAAGCTGGGCACGCAGCTGTTCACGGTTGGCGGTGACGCCATAGGTCAGGGTGGTCCCTTCGGCCATTTGCAGGCGTGGGCCATAGGGCTCAAGCACACGGGCCAACTCCGCGTAGCGCTGCAGGCTCATCCCCTGCACCTGCACCTGCAATTGGCTGCTGGCGCCGGGGCGGGTGACATAGCGTGGCGCCAGGCGGCTGCTTACCGCCAGCATCACCGCATCGGCCAACGCCGCCTGGTCGGCGCCCTCGGCATTGCCCTGCTCGCGCTGGTCGCCCAGCCACAGCTGCCACTTGCCCTGCCACTTGCCGTCGGCCTCCTGGGCATGCACCGCCAGCAAGGCATCGGCGCCGTAACGTTCGGCGGCCTGGCGCAGCGGCGCCGGGTCGCTGGCTTCGAGCTGCTTGGCATTGGCCACCAGTTGTTCCTGCAGGTCAGCCAGCGGCAGACGCAGTGGCAAGCCACGGTGCTGGGCGGCACGGCGCAGGGGCTGGGCGCTGGCCTGGCCGTCACCGACCAGGCTGCTGCCCTCGACACTGCCGTTCAACCACCAGCCAAGGATCGACGGCCGGTTGCTGCCCCACAGGGCCAGGCCGGCCTTGCGCAGGGCCCGCTCGGTACTGCCAGGGTCGAATTCGACCAGCACCGACTCGGGTGGGCCGGCTTCGGTGCCCACCTGGTTGATGATTTGCTGGGGGTCCTTGCGCAGCTCGGCAAGGGCCGGGCTTTGCGCCGCCTTGGGGTCGCCGGTCAGGCGCAACACCAGTGTGTCAAGGGCCTGGGCAGTGGCGGCGGTACGCGCCTCAGCCCCCTGCCCGGTGACCGGTTCGCGCACCTGGTAAAGGCCGGAGACATTTTCAGCCAGGGCAGTGGCCGAGATCAGGGCCAGGCAACCTGCTGCCAGAATGTTGAACAAACGCATGGAGGGTTCCTGTCCATTTACCGCAATGCCTATACCTTATACACGGGGGCGCCAGGTAACCAGTCGCGCGGGTGAAAGATTGGTTGCTGCAGATATGCCTGGATCCGACAGGTGTCGGATCTCAGAGGTTCAGTGCCTCACCTTTACCCACTTTAATGCCCTGCCCGTCGGCCTGAGGATGGCCGCTGCCCGGCAACCCTGATAAAATCGCGCGCCTTCACAGACCACTGACGTTTCAGGCAGCCGCCGCTCACCCGCCGGCCTTGGCCGTCATGGTCGTTTTTAAGAATCCCTCCCTCCTAAAGGCCTGGATCAATGAGCAAGCAACCCTCCCTGAGCTACAAGGACGCCGGTGTAGACATCGACGCCGGCGAAGCACTGGTCGAACGCATCAAGGGCGTGGCAAAACGCACCGCACGCCCTGAAGTCATGGGTGGCCTGGGCGGCTTCGGCGCCCTCTGCGAGATCCCGGCCGGCTACAAGCAGCCGGTGCTGGTCTCCGGCACCGACGGCGTCGGCACCAAGCTGCGCCTGGCGCTGAACCTGAACAAGCACGACAGCATCGGCCAGGACCTGGTCG
>NZ_JABMCW010000327.1:0-5868 GCF_013179705.1 Pseudomonas sp. CM25
TGAGTTGTACCATCGCCTGGTGGTGGCCGGTTGGCTGGAAGGCAGCGGTCGTCAGTTGATGGTAAGTGACGAGGGGCGGGCGCAGCTTGCTCAGGTGGGGGTGTACATCGACGCCTTGGCGCCGCATCAGCAACGTGGTTGCGTGATTTGCCGCTGCACCGAGTGGAACGACCAGGGGCCGCATCTGGGCGGGGTGCTGGGCCAGGCTCTGTTCAGGTTGTTCCTGCAGTCTGGCTGGATGCGTGAGGCCGAGGACACGCGGGCATTGCATATCACGGCGGTGGGTATCCAGCAGATCAACTGCATAGCCCGCGTGACGACGCTGCAGCTCGGTTGACCGCAACGTCGCCGTTTCGAATCAGACCAGTCTGGCGTCCAGGCTGTTCTGGGCCAGGCGGCGCGCCTGGTCTTCGGTCATGCCCAGGTGGGTGTGCAGGGCGTGGAAGTTTTCCGTGACGTAGCCGCCGAAATAGGCCGGGTCGTCCGAGTTGACCGTCACCTTCACGCCGCGTTCGAGCATGTCGAGGATGTTGTGCTGGCTCATGTGGTCGAACACGCAGAGCTTGGTGTTGGACAGCGGGCAGACCGTGAGCGGGATCTGCTCGTCGATGATGCGCTGCATCAGGCGCTCGTCCTCGATAGCGCGCACGCCGTGGTCGATACGCTTGATCTTCAGCAGGTCCAGGGCCTCCCAGATGTACTCGGGCGGGCCTTCTTCGCCAGCATGCGCAACGGCGACGAAGCCCTCGCTGCGGGCGCGGTCGAATACGCGCTGGAACTTGCTTGGCGGGTGGCCCATTTCCGAGCTGTCCAGGCCAACGGCGATGAACGCATCGCGGAACGGCAGGGCCTGGTCGAGGGTCTTGTGCGCTTCATCTTCGCTGAGGTGGCGCAGGAAGCTGAGGATCAGGCCACTGCTGATGCCCAGTTGCTGGCGGCCATCCTTTAGCGCCTGGTTGATGCCGTTGAGCACCACCTCGAAGGGGATGCCGCGGTCGGTGTGGGTTTGCGGGTCGAAGAACGGCTCGGTGTGGATCACGTTCTGGGCCTTGCAGCGTTGCAGGTAGGCCCAGGTCAGGTCGTAGAAGTCCTGCTCGGTGCGCAGCACGTCGGCGCCCTGGTAATACAGGTCGAGGAATTCCTGGAGGTTGTTGAAGGCATAAGCGCCCCGCAAGGTCTCCACATCGTCCCAGGGCAGGGCGATCTTGTTGCGCTCGGCCAGGGCGAACAGCAGCTCGGGCTCCAGGGAGCCTTCCAGGTGCAAGTGCAGTTCGGCCTTGGGCAGGGCGTTCAACCAGTCATACATAGTGGGTCATCTCGATCAGGTACTGTTGCCGCCATTCTACAGGGGCTGGCCGGGCAATGCGCCCGACCAGGCTGCGACCGGATGAATCACCAGGCATTACCAGATCAAGGGTTCGCCTTTGTAGTTGATGAAGCGCAACCCGCCGTTACCACTTTGCGCCTTGATCTGTTCGAGCATGCCGCGGGTACTGGTCGGTACGTCGATCTCGGCGTTTTCGCCGCCCATGGCGGTCTTTACCCAACCCGGGTGCATGGCCAGGACGCACAGGTCGGGCCGCTGCTGTTCGACGACGAAGCTGTTGATCATCGAGTTCAGTGCCGCCTTGCTGGCCTTGTACAGGCAGATTTCGCCGCCGTCGGGGATGGTCACGCTACCCAGGATCGAGCTCATGAAGGCCAGCACCCCGCTGTCTTTGCGTACCTGGCCGACAAAGCGGCGGGCCACGCGGATCGGCGCCACGGCGTTGGTCATGAACAGGTCGCTGATGTCGCTGTTCTGAACGCGCTCGAGGTCTTGCGGCAGGGGGCCCATGACGCCAGCGTTGACGAACACCAGGTCGAACACCTGGCCTTTCAGGCGTTGCTGCAGGGCATCAAGCTGGGCTGTATCGTTCATTTCCAGCTGTTCGATATGCACGTCGGGCACATCCTTCAGGGCACCGGGCTGCAGCGGGTTGCGTACGGTGGCGGTGATGTTCCAGCCGTCTTCTTGCAGGCGTTGCACCAGGCCCAGGCCCAGCCCGCGGGAGGCACCGATGATCAGTGCGTTTTTTTCGTCAGCCATGTGAGCGCTCCTTGGTGGTTTTGCAGAAGGGGGGTAGTGAGGATAGTGCAGGGCGGAGCCTGTCTCAGGGATAAATGGTTAAAAAATGTTCAGCCCCGGCAAGCCTTGTATTGCCGGGCGGTTGGCCTGTTGGCGCACGGGTTATCCACAGGCTGGTCCACAGTTATTGTGTGCAAGACAGAAAACGCCTGCGTCGCTACAAGCGCGATTGAATTGGGGATAACTTGAAACTATTCAGCAGTTTGCGGCTGTCATCAAAAAGTGATCAAAATATGATCAAAGCCTTGCAGGCCTTGTGGGCGTAAGCGTGCAGCAGAGTGCCCCAAGCTTATCCACAGGCAGGCCCACAGCTGCTGTGGGCAATATTCAGCGCGCTTCGAGCAAGATGCGCCCGCGGCTGAGGTCAGCCAGTTGCTGTTGCAGCGGCGCAAGGTGGGCTTCGCCTACGGCGATGAGCATGTCCACGCCATTGGCCGTGAACTGCTCATCCAGTACCAGGCCGTCAACCTCTGCCAGGCGCAACTTCACCAGTGCCAGCTCGCTGAAACTGCAGCTGCAGGCAAACTCGCTGCGTTGCACCAGCAGCCGCTTGGGCGCCTGCTGCAGGCATTTGTTGGCGCCGCCGCCATAGGCCCTGGCCAGGCCGCCGGTGCCCAGCTGGATACCGCCGTACCAGCGAATCACCAGCACCACTACCTGATCGCAGTCCTGTGCTTCGATGGCCGCCAGGATCGGCCGACCTGCGGTGCCGCCGGGCTCACCATCATCGCTGCTGCGGTACTGCGCGCCGAGTTTCCAGGCCCAGCAATTGTGAGTGGCTGCCAGGTCGCTGTGACGTTCGATGAAACTCATCGCCTCGGCGGCGCTGCTGATCGGCCCGGCGAGGGTGATGAAGCGGCTTTTACGGATTTCCTCGCGGTATTCGCAGAGGTCGAGCAGGGTAGAGGGCATAAATGATGGTCAGGCAGCCGGCTTGATGCCGCAGCCCTTCAGGATAATGTGGATAAGATTGTTGCTCGCGTCTTCCATGTCCTGCTTGGTCAGGCGGCTGCGGCCGGTAACCTGGCAGATCTGGGTGGCGAAGTCGGCATAATGCTGGGTGCTGCCCCACAGCAGGAAGATAAGATGCACCGGGTCGACCGGGTCCATCTTGCCCGCTTCCATCCAGGCCTGGAACACCGCAGCCCGGCCGCGGAACCATTCGCGGTAGTCGGCACTGAAATATTCGGTCAGGCAGGTGCCGCCGCTGATCACTTCCATGGCGAAAATCCGCGAGGCTTGCGGGTTGCGTCGCGAAAACTCCATCTTGGTGCGGATGTACTGGCTCAGGGCTTCACCCGGGTCGTCCTCCACGCTCAGGGCGTTGAAGGTGCTGTCCCACAATTCGATGATGTTGCTGAGCACCGCGATATAAAGGCCCAGCTTGTTGGTGAAGTAGTAGTGCAGGTTGGCCTTGGGCAACCCCGCCTTGAGGGCGATGGTGTTCATGCTGGTGCCCTTGAAGCCATGGCGGGCAAATTCGTCTTCGGCGGCCTGGATGATCGCCTGTTCGTTCTTCTGGCGGATGCGGCCGGCGGGCTTGCCCGAGGCGGAGAGGCGATGCGCAGGGACTTCTAGGGTCATGGACGATTCCGTACGGGTCAGTGGCTGCGGCAGTCGGACAAGATTACCTGCCTGTGACGAACTGACAAGCATTTGCGGCAGGTACTGGCATCAGCGTGTCGCAGCCAGGCTTTCGAGGAAGCTTTCCAGCACCAGGTTCGGCCGTCGGCCCTTGCGGGTGACCCAGCTGAGGCTCAGGTCATAGAAGCGTTGCTGGGGTTTCAGGGCACGCAAGCGCCCTTGCTGCACCCAGAACGAGGCGTAGTGGTCTGGCAGGTAGCCGATGTAGCGCCCGGTGAGGATGAGAAACGCCATACCCTCGCGGTCCGACGCGCTGGCCGTGCAGTTCAGCGCCTGATAATGCGCCTGGATGTCGGCCGGCAGGCGAAAGGTGGGCGTGATGGCTTCCTGGCTGTTGAGGCGCTCGTCGTCGATCTGCTGGTCTTCGGCATAGAACAGCGGGTGGCCGACGGCGCAGTACAGCAGCGAGCGTTCGCTATACAACGGTTGGTACTCAAGCCCCGACAGCGGGCTGGTCTGGGGTACGACCCCGACATGCAGGCTGCCGTCGAGCACGCCGTGTTCGACCTGGCTCGGGGCAATCATGCGGATCTGGATGCGCACATCGGGGCCGCGGTCCTTCAGCTCGGCCAGGGCATGGGTGATGCGCATGTGCGGCAGGGTAACCAGGTTGTCGGTCAGGCCAATGTTCAACTCACCACGCAAATGCTGATGCAGGCCGTTGACCTCGGTGCGGAAGCTTTCCAGGGCACTGAGCAGTTGCAGGGCCGAATGGTAGACCTCGCGGCCCTCCTCGGTCAGCGAGAAGCCGGCCCGGCCGCGTTGACACAGGCGCAGGCCGAGGCGTTGCTCAAGGTCATTCATCTGCTGGCTGATGGCCGAACGGCCGATGCCCAGTACGTTCTCGGCTGCCGAGAAACCGCCGCACTCCACTACGCTGCGGTAGATCTTCAGCAGGCGGATGTCGAAATCGCTGACTTGGGCGAGTGGATCGGGGCGTCGGCTCATTAGTTTAGTCACGACCTGTCTGAAGATTAGAAATGTAGGCTTTTCCCGACTTTATCGCCGTGCCAATTTAGCTGCAACAACATACATCGTTGCCTAATCGTCTTTCGAGGAACCGCCGATGAACATGCCCGAAACCGCAACCGTCGGTATCGCCAGCCAGCTCAAGCTGGATGCGCACTGGATGCCGTACACCGCCAACCGCAACTTCCACCGTGATCCACGCCTGATCGTGGCGGCCGAAGGCAATTACCTGGTCGATGACCAGGGGCGCAAGATTTTCGATGCCTTGTCTGGCTTGTGGACCTGCGGCGCCGGGCATACCCGCAAGGAAATCACCGAAGCGGTTACTCGCCAGCTGAGCACGCTGGACTACTCCCCAGCGTTCCAGTTCGGCCATCCGCTGTCGTTCCAGCTGGCGGAAAAGATTGCCGACCTGGTGCCGGGCGATCTGAACCACGTCTTCTATACCAACTCCGGTTCCGAGTGCGCCGACACTGCGCTGAAGATGGTGCGCGCCTACTGGCGCCTCAAAGGCCAGGCGAGCAAGACCAAGATTATCGGCCGTGCCCGTGGCTACCATGGCGTGAACATTGCCGGTACCAGCCTGGGTGGCGTCAACGGTAACCGCAAGATGTTTGGCCAGTTGCTCGATGTCGACCACCTGCCTCACACCGTACTGCCGGTGAACGCCTTCTCCAAGGGCATGCCGGAAGAGGGCGGTATTGCCCTGGCGGACGAAATGCTCAAGCTGATCGAGCTGCACGATGCCTCCAACATCGCGGCGGTGATCGTTGAGCCGCTGGCCGGCTCGGCCGGTGTACTGCCGCCGCCGAAGGGTTACCTGAAGCGCCTGCGTGAAATATGCACCCAGCACAACATCCTGCTGATCTTCGACGAAGTGATCACCGGCTTCGGCCGCATGGGTGCGATGACCGGCGCCGAAGCCTTCGGCGTGACCCCGGACCTGATGTGCATTGCCAAGCAGGTAACCAACGGTGCCATCCCCATGGGCGCGGTGATTGCCAGCAGCGAGATCTACCAGACCTTCATGAACCAGCCGACGCCGGACTACGCCGTAGAATTCCCGCATGGATACACCTATTCGGCACACCCGGTAGCCTGCGCCGCCGGCATCGCTGCGCTGGACC